>JAGXIO010000051.1 GCA_024635555.1 Saccharicrinis sp. | reverse complement strand
TATGCCTTGGGGTAGAAATAGAGCGAGTAGATCCTGGGATAGTTCTGTTTTCAATTTTGATATATTTATTTTGACTGTCTATATTTAACAGCAAAATAAACCAATTTTTCCCTCAGACCCAAATATTGTACGTGATCCGGTTTCGCTCCAAGCGAAGCCCTCGGTTAATCCCTCGGTAACGGAGAAGTTAAGACACAAAAAAGCCGGGGTGCAAAACACTCCGGCTTAATTTAATCTTTTGAACTTTGTTTATATCTAATTAAAGATAAATACGCTGCTCATAATTTCATCATTAAAGCGATATAATATATTATAATACTCTAACGTTAACGGCGTTCATTCCTTTACGGCCTTCTTTAAGCTCGAATTCTACCGCGTCGTCTTCACGAATTTCGTCGATTAAACCTGATACGTGAACGAAATACTCTTGGTTTGTTTCGTCCTCTTTGATGAATCCAAATCCTTTAGATTCATTGAAAAATTTGACTGTTCCTTTGTTCATTACTGTAATTCTAAAATAATAATTTAATGCGACAAAGATAAGGCAAATATCAACACCTACAACATTAGGAAGGATTTATTTTATTTTATTTTATAGCTTAAGCTTACCATTTATACATCAGCCAATTAGCTAATACTAAGATCTTTTCTTTCGAAATAGCTGAATACCCCCAAAGCCCGAAATAATAGAGATGTAAAATCCAAAATCGTACCACCAACCGGTATTATACGGCTCGTAAATACGAAATGAATCGTAAAAAATACTTAGCACCAAGGAAACCGGTGCAGTCCAACCATGCCATACACCCGAAAAAAAGCCCGCGGGTTCAGCTGGATTGTAATGCCCACCACCGGGTAAACATGAAGTCATTGCCAATAGGATAAATACAGCTATTAAGGTTGTAGTAAATTTACTGTGATTGCTCATAAGTTTTAGGAAATTCGTTAATATGGAGCATTTTTATCATCTTGTCGATTGTCCCAGAATGCGTAAAGTTCTACGAGTCCATCATCTTCGTTCACAAAATAAAACAGGCTATTGTGTCTTGTTATAACAGCCTTACGTATCTCGTGAAAACGAGAAGCTTTAAACTGGTACGGGTTGTTTTCGATTTGGCCTATTACCATATGAGTCTTTCTCACAAAATTTTGTATTTCCTTTTCCGTCCAATTGTTTTCTAAATATTCGATTATTCTATCAAAGGCTTCTTCGGCCTCTAAAGACCACCTTACTGTTAAAGCCATTTCTCATATTTTTTCATTATTTCAGAGTGCGCTTTTGTCTCACCCCTTTTGGCTTGTTCCATACCTCTTTTTACTGATTCTTGAACTTTTATAGGCAACTCGTCCCAAAAATCTCCTTCGCGCACCTGTTTACTTAAAATAGCTTTTATCGCATTTAAAATTGTGGCATCATTTACTTTATCTATCAAGCTGTGCAAGTCCGATTTTAATTCGATAGTGTTCATAGTTTCTAATTTTTACTCATTACAAAGATAAGGATTAAAATTAGGTTTTGGTTTAAAACTGCTGCAACCTAAAAGCACGTTTAGCATCATCCATCGGAATATACTAAAAAAGCATCGTTTATAAAATTTGATGCAGACATTATTAGATTTATATTTACACTTTGACTTCCATTTATAAACTGCCCTAAAAAAGACCATGGAAATAACCGTACTTATCGATAACGAAAAAAATGAGCTGGCCTATCGTAGTGAGCATGGTCTGTCCATGTTGATTGAGTTCAATGGAGCTACCATTTTGTTCGACACGGGCAAGAGCGATGCTTTTATTCAAAACGCCAATTTGCTTGGCAAAGACCTCACTAAGGTTGATTTTGTGGTGTTAAGTCATTCGCATTATGACCATACCGGGGGGCTTGAAGATTTTTTGATACTAAACAAGACCGCTAAAGTCATCCTAAAAAAAGATATTCTGCGCGAAAGGTGGAGTGTTTCGCACGGCTATAATCGCAGGATTGGCTTTCCGTTGCGCAAGCGTTTTGAACATTTAAACGGTCGTTTTCATTTCATTGAAGATACAGAAGAAATTGTACCGGGACTATTCGTGATCCCAAAAATTCAAAAGCCTGAAGGTTACACTTTTACCGATTCGTATTTGTTTGTACAGGAACAAAATAATTTGGTGGCTGATACTTTTGACGATGAGTTATTCATTGCGGCTGTACAAGATCATAAGCTAGTTGTGTTTACCGGCTGTGCACACAACGGGGTGGAAAATATGATTAAAACGGCCATTTATCACACGCACATTCACGAAATAGAATTCGTGATTGGGGGTACGCATTTAAACAGGGCATCAGATCAGCAAATACAAAGCACCGCACGTGAACTTCGTAAATACACCATCAAAAGAGCCGCCTTTAATCATTGCTCGGGTAAACGGGCTATCTCTGTATTGAATCGTGAATTAGATGGACAAATTGAATATGGCTTTGCAGGGTCAAGCTTTAGTATTTAGACTTACTGCGGATTATCGGCTTTGAAGGAGAAAATGGCGACCAGAGCCAGACCTATTATCCCCAACAGGGCAATTACGGAGTAGGAGTCAAAAAGTGAAAAAGATGCACTAAAAAACCATGGGCCTAATGCACTGGCAAAAACAATCATTTGCATACTTACTCCAGAAATGGCACCCAGATTTTTTCGTCCGTAAAAACGAGGCCATGTAACCGATATTAATACGGCAAACAGTCCGCCCGATATACCTGCACCCAAAACCAACAAATAATATCCAATGGGTGATGCTAAAAGCGCCAAGCCCAATGATGCAATAACGCTTGCCGCTATCATTAAAAACAACAATTTTTTTAGCTTAATAAAATCGCTTAAGAAATTGAAAATAAAAGAGGTGCTGACGGAAATAATGGACATAGGGATAAAAATAGATATAGCATCTACCTTCGTTAAACCAGCATTTTCGAATACGGATACGATATGAAAAGACAGACCGGTAATAAAATATCCGTTGAACGCCATCATCAATCCGTACATCCAAAAGGCACGTGTTGATAGTGCCTCCTTTTTTGAAAACTGCCTACGCTCAGCATCGGTTTTTTCTTTGTTGTTCTTTTTTATCAGATTGCCATCAGGCTTAAGCCCCATTTTTTCAGGACTGTCCCTGTAAAAAAGGTAAATAAGACCTGCCATTATCAGCAATCCCAAGGCCATCAGTTGCCAAGCCTTTTGCCAGCCGTTGCCTACTATTAGATGATCGATAAATAGAGGAGATATGGAGAACCCCAAGGATACGGCTATGGAACTGAAAGCGTTAACAGAGCCTCTGAACTTATCGAACCATAGCATTATCATGTTTCGCGAAGCCATGGTGAGTACCCCCTGCCCGGTAAAACGGATAAAGAAAAAGCAAATCAAGATAACCACAAAAGGAATTATCCAGCTTGAAATACCCGTGAATTTTTGGATAGCATGCGAAATAATCTGCGATTGTGAACTGAGCGCTAAGGCTCCTGCCAATCCCAATGCTGCAAAAAGGGCTACCTTACGGGCTCCATATTTGTCAAACCACTTACCTGCCATTCCTAATAAAAACGAACTGCCAATGGTTCCTAGAGCATAGGCTACACTAAACTTGCCGCGACTAAGCCCCAAGGCATCTTTAACCGGATCGGTAAATGTGCTCACGCCCAAAGTTTGGCCGGGCACGCTGGCCCAAACACCCAGAGTTCCGACGATGACAACAATAAATCCGTAAAAGAAAAGAGGCTTTTTGTGTGGTGCTGTTTTTTGCATGATGCGATAAAATTTGAACTGCAAAAGTACAGAAAGAGCAGGGAATGGAAAGGTTAAACATGATTAAATAAAAAACCCCACCGTAGTTAGGTGGGGCTTGATGTTGCTCTGGGGGAAATATAAGACAGTATTACATTCCAGACCAGTTGGCCGCCCATGTTGGAGCGCTAGTGCCATTGCCGGCTCCGGTAGCGGATTCGTTTTCTGTAAAAACAATATTCGCGTTTGCCTTATTGGCTTCTAACACATCTACAAACTTAATATTTGTAATTTTTATATCTCCTGCTGTCGCGCGGGCTTGTGCGTGGGTGTCGGCGGCGTCAATATAAAGATAGGGCGCTTTTGCTAGGTTGGTCAATCCACCAATAACAACATTGTCAATAGTCTGCTTTCCGGCACCTTCTTTAAAGTACCATGGTTTTTCGCCCATACCCATTAAAGTGATATTTTTTAAGGTGGCGGTTGTCATTGGCGTTGCGTTACCGTTATCGCCGTTATTGGAACCTTCGATGCCCGATTTTACGGCATCTTTAACATACCAATTCATGCCGGTACCAGCCCATCCGTCAGCGAAATCTATACCATCGTCCTCGGAATTCACCGAAACCAAATAGCTAGCATTCACCGTTCCGCCAAAAAACTCAATACCATCGTCGCCTCCGTCTATCGAGGCAACATATTCTACGGTAGTACCACTACCTACACCAAAGAAAGAAATGCCGTTAAACTCCTTTTCACTGGTATATTTGTATCCGGTGTATTTTACCACCAAATAGCGGAGAATACCCGAGTTGTCGTTTGCCACGCTACCGCCGTAGGTTAAACCGCCCACCTCGGAAGTAACCGAAGTACCTTTGTTTGTTGGCGCATTTCCACAAATCACCAATCCTCCCCAAGAACTGGCGGTTTCGGTTGAGCTGGTCATAACAACAGGTTTTGCAGCCGTTCCGTTCACTTCAATTTTTGCGCCCTGTGCAACAATGATATAGCGAACCGCGATATCTGTTTCTGTGGGATCGTTGGCTACAATTTTTGTACCCGCAGCAATTACCAGTTTGGCACCCGATTCTACCACCAAGGCCCCTGTAAGCGTATATGTTCCTTCTTTCAATTCTACCGTTCCGTTTGTAATGTTGCCTTTTAGATTATCGGCTTCCACCACAAAGTCAGAAGATGGCTTTGGATCATCCTTGTCATCGCTACAAGAGATAAACGTGGTAGATACTAAAGCTACCATCAACAAATAATTTAAAATTTTACTAGTTTTCATTTTTACTTTGAGTTAATTAAAATAATTAAAAATTTAATCTATTAATTTGTAATCTATTAAAATGTGTAAGAAATACCTATGCTAACCTTTACGCCTCTTTTAAGATAATTTACAACCACATCAGTACCTTCCTGCGTTCGTTTGATGGCGGGGTTCAGGATGTTCTTTGCCGAAGCATTGAGTCCCAGATTATTCCACTTAGACCGCACTACAAAGTCCAGATTATTCACCGCTTTGTCTATTTGGTTGCCGATGGATGAAAAACCGATGGTGTTAATCCTGTCGGAGGTATAACCGTACACCAACGCCGAGCTGATTGTCTTTTTCCTTTGATCCCACGAATGCTCATAGCGCAGGCTGGCATTGGCAATCAATGGAGCCGAACCTTGCAGTTGCTCTCTATCTGTATTGAAATTGGCATTGTATTGGCCATTTGATTGTTCATTGATTTTTTGCGAATTGAGCTGCTGTTTTGTTTTCATCAGCGACAGGTTGCCCGATATGATGATTTTTTTGTCACCCTCTTCTGTTGAAATATTTATCAAGTCTTTCTGTGCTTCCAATTCTACCCCCACGGCATAGGCCCAGTCACCTGTATTGGCATACGAAAACTCGTTTCCGGCAGATGACAGCACAAACTTGTTTATGGGGTTTGCTAAATACTTACCAAAACCTGTTATGGCCACCACTTCACCTAAGTCGGGGAATAATTCCCATTTAACTTCGGCATTGTAATTTGTAGATGGCTCTATATATGGGTTACCCACCTTATCTTCATTGGAATTCTCGAACAGGAAAGGCGCTGTTTCGATGAACTGCGGGAGGGTATAACTTATGCTCGAGGCGAATCGAAGGTTTGAAGCCTCGTTCAACTTGTATCGTAGCGAAAAACTCGGGAATACATTTGTTTCGTCAAATCCGTTGTTACCGTCGGGGTTAATGGTAGTGCGAAAGGCGATGTCTTGTCTTACATGTTCCAAGCGCGCCCCAAAAACTCCCGACAAGCGATTTGAAAAATAGTAGTCGACGGCGATAAAACCAGCCCATATCTTTTGATCAGCTTTATACGATTGCGTCAAATGCGTTACTTTAAATATTTCCCCCAATGTAGCATCATTAAAATAGTCATCGATGTTGCTTACCGAACCTAGAGTCGGCACTTGGCCGTTTGAGTCGTAAATAATATCATGGTTGTATTGTTCGGCCTCAAAGTTTCTTTTTTTCCACTTGGCTGATACGCCTAATGATATTTTACCTCTATAATCCGTGTCCTGCATCGGGGAACCCATTGTTTTTGAGATGGATGCCAAACCTGTCCATTCATTTTCGTCTAGCTCATGGAAAAACCTGTGGTTGTCGGCTGCATCGTTGTCACCCGGGGTAATGATACCGCTTGGGTTGGTGATAAATATATTGAACCTACGGTCTGGTATGATGTTTTTAACCGTGTTATAAGCAGCTCTAATATCCAGTTCCACAGATTGGCTTAGTGCATGCTTAGCAATAATCTGATTAACAAGTACCACGTTTCGTAACATTTGCGAACGCCGTAGCAGCCCGTTATAGTTTGCGGTGGGCACCACATCAATCTTATACCCTGAGAGTTCCTTTAGTTCCTCGTCGGATGAATTCATAACCAAGGAGTTAAAAAATAAATTGGTCTTACCTTTTGTATAGTTTAAATTTAGCATTCCTGTGGCCTGCGTCTTATATAGGTATTGCGGGCCTTCCATATCCATCCTAACATCGCCGCTACCGTTCACATTCCTCTCCACTTTGTGGCTATAGTTATATTCGTTGTCGTAATTGATGGTTGCAAAGGCATTCAGCTTGCCATTGTTCATATTAAGGCTTCTGCCGCCCGAAAGCCCGAACCCAACATTTGGGTTTATATTACTCGAAATAGGGTTCAGACTATTTTTAAAATCGTAATTTTTCATGAACCTGCCGTCAAAACTGTTACGTGCGGGTTTGGTGAAATTGTCGAATCCCCAAAAGCCGGGTCCGTGCTGCGAGCGCATCTCATTAAGGCCAGCTACGTTGGTGTTTATCCCAGTATTGCCGCCTAGGGTCAAATAGGGATTGCCTGAGTGTTTTTTAGAAACCACATCAACATTGGCACCGGCCACATCACCATACATAGATGGGTCAAAGTTTTTCTCAATGCCTATGTATTCAATAATTCCGGTGGAAAAGAGGCCTAAATCCATGTTTTTAAGCTCTGCGTTGTTGGATGGCAGCGACAGTCCGTTATAGGTTGTAGAATTATATCTGTCGCCAAGACCTCTTACGTTCAGCGATGAAGTCCCTTCTTGCTTTGATATGCCTGTAACTTTAGATAGGGCTTCTGCCGCATCCGACACTCCTTGGTTGTTGAGTTGCTGCGCTCCAACGAATTGCTTACCTAGGATGGCATTTTTTTGCTCCATCAATAGTATTTTTTCCGATTCGCGATTGGCTCTGCCCACTACGGCCACCTCATCAATGCTCATGGTAACCTGCGACAATTCGATGTTTAAAAACGTATCTTCCCCCGGTTTAACTACCACATCCTCAAATACCATTGTATTGTATGAAATATACTGAATGCGAACGGTATATGAACCCTCATCCAGCGCGGGCAGAACAAAATTACCGTTGAAATCCGTAATAGCACCTATTGTTGTTCCTTCTATTACAACGGCCGTACCTACAAGTTCCTCCCCTGTTTTCTTGTCGATAATCTTTCCTTTTATAAAGCCTGGCATGGCAGAAGCCGAACACAGTCCTACAATTAACAATATCATGGCAACGAATACCTTCTGTTTCATTCTATTTTTTTAATAAATTCTTTAATTTAATAGGCTACCCATCCGCTTGTCATTTGCAAATGACTGAGGTTTTAGAGACCCAATATTTTTAGATGCAACCTTGCATATCTTTCGCAACAAAAGTAGGGGATGCTATCGGGTAGTGTTTTAAGCTAACATTAAGGAAATGTTAATTAACGGTAAAGAAGCTATCGTGCCTAATGTGCTTATAATAAATCACTTGTATACACTTTAGCACGAACTCACTTAGTAATAAATCCTCCCTTAACACTAATTTAACCTAAAAGCAACAATAGCATTACTTTGTGTGGGGTATCATTATTTTTAAAGTGTAGAAAACAAAAAACGTTTAACTTTCGCCCCGAATTTAAGTAGTTACAAATAGGGATAAAAATGGATAATTTTAAGATTTTACTTATAAATTTTCCGGCGTAAAAACCTGAAAAAGTTTTTCCCGGAGATGAAATATACAATGCGGTGTGGGGCAACTGCATAGTTGTGGGCGACAGAACCATAGACTTACACATCCGAAAGGTGAGAGAAAAATAGGTCAAGACCAGATAATTACCATTAAAGGGGTAGTATATAAATTTGTAAGCGATTGATAACGCAAAAGCCGCGTCCTAAAATCGTATTTAGGACGCGGCTTGTAATAATTGTTTTATCTTTTTCTTTTAGTATTTCTTTTCGTCGACGATTTCGCCGGATTCATTTCGGATAATCCATGTGCCTGATTTTTTGCCTTGATCGTAGAACATTTCATAGCGCTGAATACCATTTTCATCCCAAATGCCCCAAGCGCCATGCTTTACACCATCGAGGTAATTGGCTTCAGCAATTTTGTGATCCAATTGATCCCAAGTGACCCAAGTTCCATGCATCTTGTTCTGCCTGAAGCCACGGGTTTCATTTTTTTTTCCATTTTCAAAATAAATGGTAGTTACACCTTCTTTTTCTCCATTGTCAACGGGCATATCAATATGGATATTTCCAGATGGGAAGTATTCAATGTAAGTGCCCGAATAAAGCTGGCCTTTATTGTCATAAAATTTGCCGTCCTCACCTTCTACCAACTGAGCATGGATGAGTGTGCATGAGGCGAAGAATGCAAAAAGTAACAAAATTGTCTTCATGGTTTTAATCTTTAGTAGTGGCTAATCCGTTATCATCTGTGACAGAGATTATCAATTAAAAACTCGTGACATTGAATTCCTGTGTAGGAAATATCGCAAATATAGCACTGAGGTTGTGTTTTTCCTATTATTATTTTGGCAGAATTTCTTAAATCAGCAGGTGGATTTTGTCCATTTTTAGTTCTTTGCCCGCAAATTATTCGTCTATTAAATTGTCGGCGGACGAGATTGACTATTGGGCAATTACCTTTCAAACTAAGACCACTCTGGTTGCAGAGTGGTCTTAGTTTGTTCTGAATGATAAAAAACTGTGCTTTTAACTTACTTGTCCAATGTTTCCATTTCAAGATTCAAAGCGTGCAGTTCATTGCCGTTTACCTTAATAGGTTTTGTTTCGTTGTTGCCGTAAGAAATGTATTTGGCCAATACCTTGTATTCACCCGTCTTAACATTATCAAAAATAAATTTACCATCAAAATCGGTATAGGTCTTTAAGTCGGTACCTTCCATGCGTACTTCAACACCGGTAAGTGATTCGCCGGTGGTTTTATCCAATATTATACCTGTAATAATATTGTTCATCGCAGAGGCTGAAGTGGTAGATGCTGAAGCGGGTTTTTCCGATTCGGGTTTTGCAGGATTGTTAGCTATGGTTACACTGTTTAAACCTATTGCCATTAATGCTACCAAAATAATTGTTTTTGTTTTCATAGTATTTAGTTTTATTGTTTTCAATTTTAGAAGACTTTGTGTCTTTTTGTTCGATAGCAAAAGTAGTGCAGCAATGTTAACTGAATATTAAATGTCTGTTATCATATTTTTAAGAAATTGTAAAGAGAATTTGAAAGTGCGATGTAAATGAGGTCAATAATCCGTTACTCCAGTATTTGTTTAGCTTAACAAAGCCAGTTTGATTTCTTGAACGACATAATTTCATGACTATAAGATAAAGCGTTTTTTGGGAGTGATAATCTAATTGGCCGTACCTACAAGTTCCTCCGGTTTTTTTTCGATGCAACCTTGCATATCTTTCGCAACAAAAATAAGGGATGTTTTGGGGTTATGTTTTAAATCAGTATTAAGGAAATGTGATTTAATGGTTAAGAAGCTGTCCGTTATAATATGATTGTAATGAGTGATTTATATGCATTTTTGCATGTATTCACTTATTAGTACAACCTCTATTAATATTAATTTAACCTTAAAGTAACAATGGCATGCTTTGCGAGGGGTATCATTATTTTTGAAGTTTATAAAACAAAAAAAAACGTTTAACTTTCGCTACAAATTTAAGTTGTTACAAATAGGGATAAAAATGGATAATTTTAAGATTTTACTGGTAGATGACGAGCCCGACATCCTTGAGTTTATAGACTATAACCTTAAAAGGGAAGGTTATAGCGTATTTACAGCTCAAGACGGGCAAGAAGGTATTGATGTGGCAAAAAGGGAACTTCCACATTTGATTATCTTGGACTTAATGATGCCGAAGATGGACGGTGTAGAGACCTGTGAAGAGATAAAAAAGATACCGGCGCTAAAAAATACCTTGATTACATTTTTAACGGCACGAGGCGAAGATTATTCACAGATAGCGGGCTTTGAAGCGGGTGCCGACGATTATATCGCCAAACCCATCAAACCTAAGGTTCTTATTTCGCGAATAAAAGCACTATTAAAAAGATACAAAGACCAGTCCCCTCCAATTACAGTTGAAACATCAGAACCCACAACCATTGGCGACCTCATTATTGACAGGGAACGTTACGTTATTGTGTACAAGGGGCAGGAACTGACTTTACCAAAAAAAGAGTTTGAGCTGTTAAATTTTTTGGCGTCAAAACCAGAAAAAGTTTTTACCCGAGACGAAATATACAATGCGGTATGGGGCAACACTATTATTGTGGGCGACAGAACGATAGACGTGCACATCCGAAAGGTGAGAGAAAGAATAGGACAAGACCGAATAGTTACCATTAAAGGGGTAGGGTATAAATTTGTAATCGACGGATAACGTGGATGCTGCTGTGGGCAATATATTTCAATAGGTATCCCTTTTTATCACATATGCCCAATATTCGTAGTCCTCGGACTTCTTTATTTTTGCCTTAGAAAACCGACGAAGTTTAGTCGGCATCATCTTCCATTTTAACAAATACCTTTTTCGCTGCTCCACAAACCGTGCAAGTCCAATCATCGGGAAGCTCGCTCCATTGGGTTCCTTCGTTTTCTTCGTTGTAAACATATCCGCATACGGGGCATTTATAGTTAGCCATGACTTCAAAAATTAGTTTGTTTATGCTAAGATAGGAAAAATTAGTTTGATGTAAACCTGAATTAGCTAATCGTATTTACAACATAGAATTAAGAGTTGGTATTGTTGAATATTGATTCCATAATGATATACAAATTGAGGCTCTACCTTATGTAAAAACCTATTTTAGATGTGCATAAAAGATTATTGCATGGCTAACGTTTCATTTATACATAAACTTAGGTGCATATAACGTGCAGCCTTGGATTAAATAATTAAATTTGAGGTTTTAAAATTAAACTGATCGGTTTTATCCAACGCCCACAAAAAAGTAACATTTATATATGGCATCATCGAGAAGTATTAAACGCCCCATACAGACTGAAATGGAGCGATTTGAGCCTTTTTTTAGCGAGCAGCTCAAGTCAAAGATTCCGTTGCTGCGCATTATTACCAATTATATTTTGCGTAAAAAGGGCAAGCAAATGCGGCCTATGCTGGTTTTTTTGTCGGCTAAATTAACCGGCACCATAACCGAGGCATCGTATGTGGCGGCTACGCTCATTGAACTTTTGCACACTGCCACCCTAATACATGATGATGTGGTGGACGAAACCTATCAACGGCGCGGCTTTTTTTCGATTAATGCACTATGGAAATCGAAGATAGCAGTGCTGGTGGGTGATTATTTTCTTTCGCGAGGTTTGATGCTTGCCTTGGAAACGGATCAGATAGGCGTTTTAAAAGTTGTGTCGGAAGCGGTAAAAGAAATGAGCGAAGGCGAGTTGTTACAGATAGAGAAGAGCCGCAAGCTTGACATCACCGAAGAGATATATTTTGAAATTATCACAAAAAAAACAGCTACACTTATAGCTGCCTGCACCACCGCTGGGGCTTATTCGGTAAATGCCGATGAGCAGAAAAGAGCGTGGATGAAAGAGTTTGGTACTTACCTAGGTATTGCTTTCCAAATTAGGGACGACCTTTTCGATTACGAAAAAACCGACCTCATAGGCAAACCCACAGGCAATGACATTCGCGAGAAAAAAATGACACTGCCTTTGATATACGTGCTGAACAGTTGCGATTCCAAAGAACGAAAAAAAATGCTTGCTACTATCCGCCGATATCATAAAAACGATAAAAAAGTAGCCGAAGTCATTGAGTTTGTCAGAACCAAAGGCGGTATAGAATATACCCACGAAAAAATGATAGAATACAAAAACAAAGCCTTGACAGTTTTAAATAAATTTGACGATTGCGATGCCAAACAAGCCTTGATTGAACTAGTTGACTTTACAACAGAAAGGAAGAAGTGAATTTTTAGACAAAAGATTTTGAGATAAGTGACTTTGAGATATTACCTGCCTGAGGGTAGGCAGGGACAAAAGAAAAATAGTGATACTAATGCAAAATCTCTTTTTATGTCATGTTTTAAAATTAATCTCTTAATCCATTAATCCCATAATCTTTTAATCCGTTAATCTCTTATCTTTTTATCTCTTATCTAATATCTAAACATCTATCCATATGTCCGATACGAAAAAAATATTTCTACTTGATGCTTACGCATTAATATACCGTGCTTATTACGCATTTATAAGAGCTCCGCGTGTTAACTCCAAAAAATTAAATACATCCGCCATCTATGGTTTTACCAACTCACTGCTAGAGGTGCTGCAAAAGGAAAAGCCATCGCATTTGGCCGTTGCTTTCGACCCTGCCGGACTTACTTTTAGGCACGAAATGTACGAGCCTTATAAAGCGCAGCGCGAAGCTACTCCCGAAGACATAAAGCTGGCAATACCCTACATAAAGCGTTTATTGGAGGCATTGAACATTCCCATTCTCGAAGTATCTGGCTACGAAGCCGACGACGTAATTGGCACCATTTCAAAGAAAGCAGACGAAGCGGGTTTTGAGGTGTTTATGATGACGCCGGATAAGGATTACGCGCAGTTGGTTTCCGACAATGTGAAGATGTTTAAGCCACGTACCAAAAGTGCAGGTGTCGATGTTTTGGGCGTGGCCGAAGTGCAGGAAAAATTTGGAATTGAGCATCCCAAACAAGTCATAGATATTTTAGCCTTAATGGGTGATGCCTCTGATAATATCCCTGGTTGCCCCGGCATTGGCGAAAAGGGTGCAAAGGAAATCATCCAAAAATATAAAAGTATAATAGGTATTTATGAACATATTGAAGAGTTTAAGGGAAAGAGAAAGGAGAACCTTATAAACTTTAAGGAGCAGGTTGAGCTATCTTATACCCTGGCCTCCATAAACCTTGAAGTACCCATTGAATTTAATGAGAAAGATTTGCTGGTTTCTGAGGCCAACAACGAAAAGCTAATGCCCCTATTGGAAGAGCTTGAGTTTAAGAGCCTGTTACCCCGCTTTGGTTTCGAAACTGCTCCTGTAGTAAGTAAGGTGCCTACCCAAGGCGATTTATTTGCCCAGCCGCAGGTTGATCAGGCCGTTGTTTTTACTTCTTCCTTAAAAACCATCAACGACATTGCACACCGTTATTATCTGGTAGATAACGAACAGGCCTATGCCTCTTTGGCCGCCGATTTAAGTGTGCAAAAGGAGTATTGCTTCGATACCGAAACCACCGGTCTGGATACCAGTAAAGCCGAACTAGTGGGTATTTCGTTTTCGTGGAAAAAAGGGGAAGCCTATTACGTGCCGTTTCCCGAGGATCGGGAACTGGCCGAAAAATTAGCACAACGTTTTAAGCTGGTGTTGGAGGATGAGCAAATAGTAAAGATTGGACAAAATCTTAAATACGATATCCTGATACTTAAAAACTATGGCATCCATGTTAAGGGTAAGATATTTGACACCATGGTGGCGCACCATTTGGCCTTGCCCGGACAGAAGAACAACATGGACTTTATGTCGGAAATTCACCTCGGCTATTCACCTGTAAAATTGGAATCGCTGATTGGCGAAAAGGGCAAAAACCAACAAAGTATGCGGCAGGTTGATTTGGCCTTGGCCAAGGAGTATGCGGCGGAGGATGCTGATGTAACTTTGCAGCTGAAAGAGTTTTTGGTGCCCAAACTAAAAGAAGCAGGTTTGGAGGAGTTGTTTTACAAAACCGAAATGCCCCTGTTGTTGGTTTTAGCAGCCATGGAGTCTACAGGGGTAAAACTGGATGTGGACGAACTGAAAATTTTCTCCCAACAACTTACCGATAGGATTGCGGCATTAGAAAAAGAGATACTCGAAATGGCCGGCATGGAGTTTAACATAGCCAGCCCTAAGCAAGTTGGAGAGGTGCTTTTTGAGCATATGAAAATTGATGCCAAGGCCAAAAAAACCAAATCGGGTCAATACAGTACAGGCGAAGAAGTGCTGGCCAAGCTAAAGGGCAAGCACGAAATTATTGATAAAATACTTGATTTTAGGGGCTTAAAAAAGCTACTCAACACTTATGTGGAAGCGTTACCTTTATTGGTGAATCCCAAAACAGGAAATGTACATACCACCTACAATCAGGCCATGGTGGTTACCGGACGTCTGAGCAGCACCAATCCCAACCTACAAAATATCCCCATTCGTGATGAAGACGGGCGCGAAATACGCAAAGCCTTTATTGCAAGCGACGATGAGCATGTTTTCCTATCCGCGGATTACTCGCAGGTAGAGTTACGTATTATGGCACACTTGAGTCGCGACAGCCAAATGGTAGAAGCTTTTAGGAAAGGTGAGGATATTCATGGGGCCACAGCGGCTAAAATATTTAAGGTGCCCCTTGATGAGGTTACCAGTGATATGCGGCGCAAGGCCAAAACGGCTAACTTTGGCATTATATACGGTATATCCGCCTTTGGACTGGCTGAACGTTTAAACATATCGCGCACCGAGGCCAAGGAATTGATAGATGGATACTTCGAAAACTTCCCAGATGTGAAAGCCTACATGGACAAAAGTATTGAAGTGGCGCGCGAAAAAGGATATGTGGAAACCATATTCGGTCGCCGAAGAAATCTGCCCGACATTAACTCGCGCAACGGCGTAGTACGTGGAATGGCCGAACGCAATGCCATAAACGCCCCTATCCAAGGCACCGCTGCCGACATTATTAAAATGGCTATGGTAGCTATTCAGGATCGTTTGAATAAGGAAGGGCTAAAATCGAAAATGATTTTGCAGGTACATGATGAATTGAACTTTGACGTGCTCAAAAGTGAATTGGAGCAAGTAAAAGAAATTGTAAAAACAGGGATGGAAAAGGCCTGCAAGTTATCCGTACCGCTTTCGGTTGACATGGGCGTAGGTATCAATTGGCATCAAGCGCATTAGGATGGGAATTGGAAAAATGAAATAAATAGAAATAATTGTTTCACGGAATTACCCTGATGAGGATGGTTTAAAATTGAATATTGTTGTATTATCAGCAGATCGCACTATTAACACGGTTTAACTAATTTTCATATCACTTCACTAAATAAAGACCTACATTTGTTGAGTAGATTTTTTTTCATAGATTTAGATTTGGTTAACAAAGCTGATTTAAGGGTAAAAGGATAGATGTTTCATCTATCCTTTTTTAATTTGCTCGTTTTCGATCAAAGAATCCATATCCGGTAAAGCTTGTATTTCTACTTCAAAAACCCCTAGTTGTACTCCACCAATTTCCTGAGCCGCGCTTTTCGATAAGTCTATAATTCGTCCGTGCCTAAAAGGACCTCGATCATTTATAATTACCACCACCGTTTTATTATTATACACATTGGTAACCTTCACCAAGGTACCAAACGGCAAAGTTCGGTGTGCTGCTGTTTTTAGATGCTGCTGATATTTTTGTCCGCTAGCTGTACTTTTACCCTCAAATTTATCGGCATAGTAGGATGCCTTACCTTTTTCCTGGGCATGGGTAATAAATGTAAATGAAAGAAAAAGTAAAATAAGGATGAATGCTTTCAAATTGTACGTTTTTAGTAAACACTGCAAAGCTAAGTTGTTTGATTTAATATAACAACACATGTATTTGTACTTGCTCTCTTCTCATAGTGTTTGCTAAATCAGCAACAAAATGAAAATCCCTTAGTTTAGATTATCGAGGTCGGGTGAGGCCTGGACTACTGCAGAATAATCGATAAAGTACTTTGCTTAACGGCAATAAATATTTCAATTACAATGTAGTTGTTTGTTTTAAAGCATCCACTTCAATCAGCACTATTGTAGAAGTCACCTACTTTTTGAAATACGTTTTTAAAGGCATCGTTAATTTTATTTTGTGCTGAGCGATTTAAGGGAAAGGGATTTTCGTGAGAATATGGATAATCAAAATTAAGCTCTTCTACAGGTATATTAATGCCAAAATCTTTATCGATATGTTCATTCTGTCCTGATTTACATTCCTCCAAAAGCTGTATCACATCGTAGTATGCTTGCAGTCCCGACCACATAAAGCGCTGAGGCATTGCATGTAAGCGCATGCTTATAGCTACATTCGATAAGGTGGAAGCAACAACGTTCGGGAATTTTTGATTGCGGGATTGGCTCAATTCGTACATCTTTCTCTTATCACTCCAATATTTGGGTGCCCTTTGCATATGAAATGCCAACGGAAATAGGATTACCGCACTCTGGGTAGTTTCGCATATAGATTTTGCCCAAGGAAGATATTTATCCCAATTTTTTTCGTTAAACCCGTGAATAAGTAAGGTTACCTTCTTGGCTTTTTGCACTCCCGCCGGTTTAAAGATCCTATATTTGAATTTATGGTTTTCCGTTACATCAATATCCTTGATGTGTACATTATCTTTTATAGTGCCCGCAACACTGTTAAAAGCAAATTCACTTTTTATTTTTAATTGATGTTGTGTGCAAAAATAATCCTCTGCACCCGGCAGAATCATCTGCGACAGTGATTCGAAATTTCTTTCATGAATTTCAATCGTATCATATTTTTTGTTTAGGCCTTCCTGATAAAAGATATCTTTTAGATGATGATAGTTTTCAGAGTAATTCATATCAACACGTTTATTCCAATAGTGGGATTGTACTTACCTAAAAAATTATAAAATGCAAATATAACGAAATGGGGTTCTCCCTCACCCAAATTCATTCTTGTTGTAATAATTTATGAATTGTTCTGATTATATTTTCTTTCCTCATTATTATCCATATCGCAAGCTACAGCCTCAATGGCCTGCACATATTCGTTGGGCAAACCATTCTCCTTGGCTCCTTCGAGCACATAACGATGATACCAGCAATAAGGCTTTAAATGAGCTTTTATCCTGTTGCCACAAGCTACATAAACCCATGCTTTGGTTTGTAATCCATCTCGCAGCCAAACCGTAATTTCTTTTTCGTTGTAGGCCGAACCCAGATTCTCGTGACCGTCCAGCCGTATTTTATCGGCCTTGCTTATGCTAATGACTGTTCCCCAAACCACATCTTTGGGGTTATCGGTTTTATGCGCATCGGCTTTTCCGGAACTGTCGGTGCTTTGCATATGAAATTGGAGAGAATGGCCAGTAATGTACCCCACACCGATAATTCGTGAGCTGGCACATCTGGCCTTAATACGGCTAAGAAGCATGTTGGAGCCGTAACAAAAAACATATATTGAGTTCATGGAATAATATATATGGCGATGGGTTTTTTGACGGTTTAAAGGTTGATTACCTTGTCAGCTTTTTTTTGCAAGTCAATAATATCCATCATACTGGCAGCTATGCCGACCTCCATTTTTTCGGATAGTCCAAAGTGGTTAAGGCAGGTTTTGCAGGCAATAAGCTTAACGCCTTTGGCCTCAATGTTTCTTAAAATATCGATTACTGGTGATTTGGTGCACACCAATTTTATCCCGCTATTGTAAAAGGCGATAAAATGGGGCAGGTTATCTTCTTGACTTAACAGGTTAAGGTAGTTAGTGACGAGTACAACGCCCAGCTCTTCGCTGCCTCTGCCCATGCCGTTTTGGGTAATTTGTATGAGTGTGTTTTTCATTGTATTAATATTATTATTTGCGTATAAGATTTGCGCTTACCATTCTTCCGATGAATCCTGACAATCGGCTGTTTTCATTTTTTATGACTTCTATTTTACTGCAATAATCATCGTGCCGATTTTTGTGTATGGCCAATTCTTTTAATCTCTTTAATAGTTCAATGGCTTCATCGTATGCTTTTGTTTTTTTTTGAGACACCAAAAAACCAACCGTTCTCCAATGTGTTGCTTCATCCGATTCCAATTCCATCAATCTTTTTAAACGCTGTTCTTCTTTTATCTTTTGTTTTTGAAGTTTGGCCTGCTTTTTAATTTTCTTTATCCTCTCCGCTATTTCCCCAATACTCCTTCTGTTTTTTCCATCCATAGCGGTGACTTTGTAACCAGAAAGTACCTCAATTCGTTTTCTTAATTTAAAGGATAGAAGTTCCTCGTTATCAATCAGCCTAACCAAAAAATCTCTCTTTTCTTCTTCGGGCAATTTATCTATTCCAGCTTTTAAATCTATCGGTTTTTCTTTCCTTTCTGCTTCAAGGTTTTCAACTGCTGCCTCAAGATAATTTTTGTTTATTTCAAATATCTCAATTAAATCTTGCAATGGACCATTGAGTTTATTTAGTAAGGGCGGAACTTCCGGTTCCAAAACGCTTGAGTCGATATTACCATAGTCTCCTTCTGCTGCATCAATAGCGTTTTTAAGCCATATTAAATATAGAGAACGATAATCGCCATTTAAAATGTCATCTCTAAGCAAAATTAAAGAACTTAGCCAGCCTTCTCCTTCAATCCAAGCCCTTCCTCCTTCTTCGTCGCAATATTCCATGCTAAGTAGAAAGCAATCAGCCTTTTCCATTATCTGCACTCCATCTTCAATAGCGTATTGTCTTATCCTGTCTACCTCAAATAAATATTTTGGAAATTTAAAAATAAGACGAGTTGTTCCCCAATTGGAAATATAAAACATGGCATCGAAGTACTTCTCCACAACAGTAAATTCATCTTTTGGAAAATCGCCATAACTGTAGTTGAAAATGACACCCGTATTTGTGGGATATGTTCTGCTCGACCAGCTCCCAATCTCCTCTTTGTCTTGCTTTGATAAAGGTTTGCTGATGGATTTAAACTCGTAATATTGATACTCGCTCATGATGGATGTTTTTGAACCTAGGTATTATCCGCAAAGATAAAATAAATATGGGGAGTGCGGCGGAATTTATTTGAAGGCAGCCTTCTTACATTCCCATTTTTTTCATTTTCAAACAAAGCGGATAGTGCTTCGAAAAAACCAAACCAATTGGCTTAGCGATAATATTATTTGTGCGGAGCAGGCCTTATCGGCAGATAATTGTTTTGCCCCTGATTGGTACTTATAAAAAAACAAAACCCCTTGATTATCAAATAATCAAGGGGTTTAAATGTACCCAGAGCCGGGATCGAACCGGCACGAGTTGCCTCACTGGTGTTTGAGACCAGCGCGTCTACCAATTCCGCCATCTGGGCAAATGTCAGCCATAACATTTTTGCGGTGGCAAATATAGGTAAAAGCAGCACTTTAGCAAACAAATATTGCAAATAATCTCAGTACTATTTTTTAACTGGTTCATAATAAACACTTATCTTGCAAAAAAAATATCACATGCACCTAAGATCGAAAGCCATTTTATATATATTACTGTTTGCGGTCGTATTTCAATCGGAGGGCAAAGCGCAAAATAATTTTTTTTGGGGAGGCGGAATATCAGCACATTTGCCTACCAACGGTTTTGGTACTGATGACTTTGGTTTTAAGGATGTTGCTAGAATTGGGGGAGGGGCAAATGTAGGTACGCTATGGATTTTTAATCCACGTTTGTCGTTGGGTTCAGAGTTGGCCTATTCCTATTTTCCTAAAAATAAAGATACATGGAACCAGGAGCGAAGGGGCGATATCAAGGTAAATTATCAGATGATTAACCTAACGGCACAAGGTAATTTTTACTTGACCGAAGAGGAGGTGAGACCTTATTTGGGTGTAGCGTTCGGACTGTATTACTTACGCAATATTGTCAACTTTAACTCCAATTATGTGGGCAGCACCAATGATGCTTCGGTAAGTTATGTGAGTAGTACCCTTCATGCCGGTTTTGGGCCGGAAGTGGGCGTGTTGTTTAAACTCAGCAAAATACAATATGCCTTAATAAGCTTGCGGTATACGGTTATACCCAATATCGAAGCTGAATATTACCCGGAAGATCGGGTGACCATAAACCCCCATGGCAAACAAAATCATTGGAGTTTATCGGTAAAGATGTTCTTTGGGAAAAGTTAGATATATAAAAATGTTGTTTTGTTTTGCGATATGAGGTCAATCATCACAAAATCTTACACTTGTTACTTTATGTTTAATACTCAATAAAACAGTCCATTCACGTGCACGTCAACCTTGTCGATGATAGTGCTTAAATCCGATTTATTTTTTATAAAATTATATTCATCCACGTTGATAATCAATATTTTGCCTTGTGTGTAATGTTCTGCCCATGCTTCGTACCGCTCGTTAAGGCGCTTAAGATAATCAAGGCGTATGTTGCTCTCGTATTCTCTTCCACGGCATTGTATCTGCTCCACCAATTTGGGCACCGAGGCTCTAAGATAAATGAGCAAATCAGGAGCCTGCACCAAACTACTCATCAGCTCAAACAGTGAAGTGTAGTTTTCGAAATCACGTCGGCTCATCAGCCCCATATCGTACAGGTTAGGGGCAAAAATGTGGGCGTCTTCGTAAATGGTTCTGTCTTGAATAACCGTTTTACCTGTTTTGCGAATATTGTTTATTTGCGAAAATCGGCTATTTAAAAAATAGACTTGCAAGCTAAACGACCAACGTTGCATATCGTCATAAAAATCGGCCAAATACGGATTGGCATCCACCTCTTCGTAATGTGGCTGCCATCCGTAATGCTTCGAAAGTAAAGTGGTAAGTGTTGTCTTTCCTGATCCTATGTTGCCAGCTATAGCGATGTGCATGTTATGGGTATTTTAGATTTTAATTGGGTTTAAGGTGATGAAAATAAATATCCCTTAATAGGGATTGAAATTAATTGCTTGGCTCACTTTTATTTATCTCAATAAGTTCATCCATTAAATCGCGGTTGTTCGAAAGGCGCGGCACTTTATTTTGGCCTCCGAGTTTGCCGTGTTTTTTTAGCCAATCGAAAAATAGATTTTTACGGGCTATTTGTATTTTTGGCGGTTCAAGGGTGATGTCTTTGTAGCGTTTGGCTTCGTAGTCGGAGTTAATTTCTTGCAACTTTTTGTCCAACTCCGCCGAAAACAGGTTTATATCGTCCGGTTCCTTTTCAAATTCTATCATCCATTGGTGCCTGCCTTTTTCTTCGGTGCTCATGTACATAGGGGCAGCCGTATATTCTTTTATTATTGCACCTGATATGCTACAGGCATGGTCGATAGCCTTATCGGAATTGTCGATAATTATTTCTTCGCCAAAGGCATTTATAAAGTGCTTTGTGCGGCCGGTAATAAGTATTTTATGTGGATGTTTTGATGAAAATTGAACAGTGTCGCCCACGGCATAGCGCCAAAGCCCCGCGTTGGTAGAAATTACAATGGCATAGTTGGTGTTTAACTCCACATCTGCAATGGTTAATGCCTTGGGATAATCTTTACCCCATTCCTCCATGGGTATAAACTCGTAAAAAATGCCGTAGTCCAACATCAACAGCATGGATGATGAAGCGGGGTCGTCCTGAATGGCAAAGAAGCCTTCCGACGCATTATACGTTTCCATGTAATGCATTTTATCCGACGGGATAAGCTTTTTATATTGTTCGCGATACGGGCCAAAATTAATTCCGCCATGGATAAACAGTTCCAGATTAGGCCAAATCTCCAATAGATTTTTTTTGCCAGTATGTTCTAGTAAGTGCTTTATCAATACCAAAAACCACGAAGGTACGCCTGTTAGTGAGGTCACGTTTTCGTTGAGCGTAGCTTCGGTCATCTTTATCAACTTCTCTTCCCATTTGTCCATCAATGCGATAGATTGGTCGGGGGTGCGGATAAAATTGACCCAGAAGGGTAGGTTGCCAATTAATATGGCCGACAGGTCGCCGTAAAAGGTGTCGCTATTGTATTGGCTAAGTTGTTGGCTACCGCCTAGGGTAAGCCCCTTGCCTTTAAAAATATCGTTTTCGGGATACAGATCGTTATAAATGGCGAGCACATCCTTTCCGCCTCTAAAATGGCAGTCTTCCAAAGCTTCTTTCGACACCGGAATAAACTTACTTTTGGATTCCGTTGTTCCCGATGATTTGGCAAACCATTTTAATTCGCCTGGCCATAACACATTTTTTTCGCCACGTTTTATGATATCGACAAGGTGTTCCATTTGCTCATATTTTTGCACGGGAACACGCTCTTGAAAATCTTTTATCGTTTTGATGCTATCAAAGTTATACTTTTTACCATATTGAGTGGCGCTTGCCTTTTTCACCAAATCCATGAGCTGTCCTTTTTGAACATCTTCGGGGTTTGTTTTAAAATGGTCTATCTGCGACAGGCGTCGCATATTAACTAAGGATATGATTGAATTAAGAATTGGCATATGCTAAGGTTTAAAAGGCTAAATATAAAATTTTTTTCAGAATAAATAAGATTGGCAATTAGGCAATAATAAACGACTGTTTTGTTATTTTAGCCCAAAAGAAATTACTGTGATGAATTATTTCGATATTACAATTGGTATACTATTAATTTTTGCTCTTGTTAAAGGCTTTAAAAATGGCTTAATCATTGAGTTTGCTTCTTTAGCCGCATTGGTATTGGGAGTTTTTGGTGCCATTAAATTCTCTGCTTTAACCCAGGAATGGTTGATACGTTATTGGCAAAATGATTATATTAACATAGTGGCTTTCTTCATCACCTTTATACTTATTGTAATTGTGGTTCATTTGTTGGCAAAGCTATTAGATAGCTTGGTTAAGGCAGTGGCTTTGGGCGTGATTAACAGAGTGCTTGGGGCAGTTTTTGCCTTGCTTAAGTACGGATTTATTTTAAGTGTTCTGCTGGCTGTTTTTGCTTCGTTTGATAAAACATGGGATTTAATTCCTCAAAAAACAAAAGAGAGTTCTTATTTGTATCAGCCCTTATCCAATTTTGCCCCAAAAATTTTCCCCTATCTTAACTTTAATGAGAATCCATTTAGGAATAAAGAGGAGGTTATAGCTGGCATATAGTTGCTATAATAGAAGTAGGGTTAACACATTGACTTGCCATTGACTATTGATAGTGCAACCATAAAAAGCAATCTTCAAAAATAAAAGTATCTGGGGTAAAGATTTGGATACCACTGAGGGGCTTAGCAAGAAGGTAGCGAATTATATCAGTTATATCCTTGAGAATATAATCCGTGAGGCAATACAACAGTTAAGAAAGTGAGATGAAAGTGTTTGGGCGCTGCGAAATTTGGATTAAAAAAGAAGCAACTTTTATAAAACTAACATCTTCAAAATAGGTTAATCGCCTAGTAATAATCAATGCTAAACGTTTAAAAGCATTTCTATTATTTCTTCCCTACCAACCGGTAGGGAAGAATCTAAAACTTCATTTTGTTTTTTATCGGTGAATAGAAAGCATCATGTTATTACGCATTAATATGTCCCCTTATTCCACCGTAACCGATTTGGCTAAGTTGCGCGGTTGATCCACGTTACAACCTCTCATAACAGCAATGTAATAAGATATTATTTGAAGTGGAATAACGGTAAGCAAGGGAGATATGGCTTCGTGCGCATCGGGTACCTCAATTACATGGTCGGCCAGATTTTTTATGGTTTCGTCGCCTTCAGTCACAATAGCTATCACCTTACCTCTGCGCGCCTTCACTTCCTGAATGTTGCTCACAATTTTTTCGTACGATTTATCTTTTGTGGCCAAAACAAATACCGGCATATTCTCGTCGATAAGGGCAATTGGGCCGTGTTTCATTTCGGCTGCGGGATAACCCTCAGCATGTATGTACGAAATTTCTTTCAGTTTAAGCGCACCTTCCAATGCCACAGGAAATAAATATCCTCTACCTAAATATAATGCATTGGTAGCATCTTTATATTTTTCGGCAATTTCTTTGATATAAGATTCCGATTTCAATATAGTTCTAATTTTTTCGGGAACCAAGGTAAGTTCTTGTACCAGTTCTTTATATTGTTGGTCGTATATCGAACCCCGTTTACGACCTAACATAAAGGCCATCATGGTTAAAACGGTTACCTGCGAAGTGAAGGCCTTGGTAGAGGCAACACCAATTTCAGGTCCCGCATGGGTATATACGCCCGCATGGGTTTCGCGGGGAATGGAAGAGCCAACCACGTTACAAATGCCTATGATGGTGGCGCCTTTTTCCTTGGCCATTTTAATGGCGGCAAGGGTGTCGGCTGTTTCTCCACTTTGCGAAATAGCTATCAGTACATCGTCAGGGGTAATCACCGGATTTCTATATCTAAATTCCGAAGCATACTCCACTTCGACGGGCACGCGGGCAAACTCTTCAAATAAATACTCGCCAACCATAGCAGCATGCCACGAAGTGCCGCAAGCCACTATGATAATTCGTTTAGCCTGCGTCATTTTGGGCATCACATCAGCAATACCACCTAAAAATATTTTTGATTTGTCTATGGATATTCTACCTCTAAAAGTATCGCCGATAGATGTGGGTTGCTCGTGTATTTCCTTGAGCATAAAATGTTCATACTCGCCCTTATCTATTTTATCGATGCTAAGCTCAATCTTCTGTATTTTTGGTTTGAGGGCATCATTTTGAATATTCTTTAATATCAAATCGTCCTTTGTTATAATGGCCACATCCTCGTCGTTCATATAAATTACCCTATCGGTATATTCTATAATTGGCGAGGCATCCGAACCTAAAAAGTATTCTTTTTTGCCAACGCCTATTACTAGCGGACTTCCTTTGCGGGCAGCAATCAACTGATCGTGTTCATCACTGCACGAAATAACCAGTCCGTATGCGCCAACCACTTTCGATAAGGCAAGTCTAACGGCTATTTCGGCAGATACCTTTTGTTCCAGGTAGATGTTTTCAATTAAGTTAACCAAGACTTCAGTATCTGTTTCGCTTTGGAATTTATAGCCTCTGGCAGTGAGTTCCTTCTTTAGGTGGGCATAGTTTTCAATAATACCGTTATGCACTAAGGTAAACTTTCCGTTCATAGAGGTGTGAGGATGCGAATTTGCATCGCTGGGTTCGCCATGAGTGGCCCAACGTGTATGGCCCATACCAATACTTCCCGAAAGTGCTTGTCCTTTGGCATGTTCTTCAAGGTCGCTTACTTTACCAAGGCATTTATAGGTATGTGTGCCCGAGTTTATCAAGGCAACACCTGCCGAGTCGTAACCTCTATATTCTAAACGTTGTAATCCTTTAATTAAAATGGGGTAGGCTAATTTTTCTCCTACGTAGGCAACTATTCCACACATAATAAGTATTTGGTTTAAAGTCAATAAAAAAAATAAACTGGCCAATTGTTTTTGCCTTGGGGCTTCATCGTATTAAACCTTACGGCATAATAATTAATCCTTTACAACCACAAAAATAATTGACGTTTTTATATATCCAAAGATATACAACAAGTACGACAAATAAATTACTTTATACACGTATTTTTATTAACCAATCGGTCGATAAGAATCTGTGTTTTTTGATTAATGGTTTCGTATTCTAAGGTTACTTCCTCCATAAATGGATGGCTGGTAATGCTCCCGCGTACCGCCTCAAAATCCATATCCTGTATTTCATCATCGCCATCTTTTCCGAAACTAATTTTACTTTTTACGCTAAATTCTTTTTTTGCATCCGTTAAAATGGCATTTTTAATTTTGGTATTGTTGTCTATATAATCCTCCAAAAAGCTGGCAATTTCTTTTAAAGAACAGGATGATATGTCGATATGGAAGCAGGTTTTTAGCAACTGTAACGCATGAGCCTGCTTTAAGCTTGGATATGCGGCAAATTGTGCTTTATAAAAGTTGTTCCATTGGTTTAGGTCAATTTTATAATCTTCAACACCCTTCATTAACATTTCGAGTGAAGTTTTGTTGCATAATAATCCTGCTAAATCCAACCATGTTTCTTTATCGCTAAGAGCAGAACTTCTGATTTTTTCAAAATCGCCTTGTTCTACAAACATAATCAATTCATCGCCCACATATTTATTTAACGCTTGTTCGTACAGATTAATTCCCCGGTTTATTGAGCCCAATGATAATTGGGTGTTTTTGTACATGATGTTTTTGGCTTCGGGGTTTGCTTTTTGTTTAAGCTGCTCTAAAACTTGTTTGCCTTCAATTATTTTATCAATAGTATATGGGTTGAGTGCATCGGTAATGATATAATCCAAATGATGGGTACCCTTGCGTTTATCGCGTTTGGGCCATTTTTTCACGTCGCGGGCAGTGCCTACATTAAATAAGTTTTGGCCTGGTATCAGTACGCTTTTGCCTCCTTCTTCAATTAAATAGGAGAAGGGGAGCGACGAGATATTTGGATTGCTATAATGATTACCCAATATCATGGTGAATGCGCCGATTTGTGCTGGCCATAGCACATAGGCATTGCTTCCTGTTCGTCCGCCACGCTCAATTACGCCTTGGTGAACAGGACCTAGCTTGTACATGTGATTGCTCTGGTTGGTACCACTGCCCGCATTAAAAAAGGAATAGTACCCAGCAATTAACAGTGTTGATTTATGGTGCGTAACCGTATATGGACCTGCAAATATACTACAAGCCTCACCTTGCAAACATTGGCTGTTTGCGAAAAACAACGAATTGTCGGCAGTAAATGAATTGGCTATTTCGCAGCCTTGCCCCACAAAGCAGTGGCGTAAAAAAGCTCCATCGCTCACCTGCGAGCCCGACGAAACAATAAAGTCGCAGGCATTAACACCTTGGCCAATATAGGTGGGTGCTTCGAGGGTGCTTTGTATAGTGCCGTTATTTAAAAGAGCCACTCCTTGGAGTTGGGCAAAAGTACCAATCTTAATATTTTTAAGCGTTCCGCAATTGATAAGAATGGAGTTTTGGCCAATACTTCCCTGAGAGGATATTTTAAGTTTCACATATTTATGTATGGTTTCTTCAAGGGCTTCGATTAATTTGGGACGGTAGCGATAAAATGCCATCAGATAGGCCGTGTGTACCGATAGCTCATCATAAATTAGCACCTCACGTCCGCCGGCTTCGTTGATAGGAGAAACTTCAACTCCGTTTCCAAAGCTTGATTCCCCATCAACTATTAAAGTGCCTATATTTTGGATGATGACACTTTCCTGGATGATGTAATTTGAAATTGATGTGCCTATATTTTTGATGTAGCACTGGTTGCCTATGGTACAATTATGAAGATGGGCATTGTAAATTCCAGCCATATCCACCCCAGCTGAAGGAAGTGTTATTTTTTCGGAGAACAAACCCAAATAATTGATGCCTGAAAACGTAACATCCTTGACGTGGGTTGTAACAAAGTCTTCAGTGATTTGAACTTTGTCCCAACCATCAGTGGCGCGGCAATTTTGTTTTTCAAGTGATATTATTTCTTCTTCGGTCAGTTTTCTGTGCAGCATTGTTCAATTTGTGTTGATAGGATTTTGTAAAGGTTAAAAGTAAGAAAACTAATAATATGATGGTTGTTAAATTTGAGCATAAAAAAACTGCCCACTATTTAAAGAGGGCAGTTTTTTTATTTTTCAATTGATTTATAGGTTTAGATATCTTCGCATTTTCAACACCCTAATGGATATTTAAACCGTATAATGTTTGTGCCAAATCTATCTATGTTACTCTACAACAACGTATTTAATCGTCATGTTGGATGGCATTATACTTTTATTTTCTTCTCCTTTTTCAGTATCCATCCATTTTTCTATATCCATACCGTGTAAAATAACCCTGTTAAAATTAAAATTCGGATAGGGAATGCCCAAATAAAGCTCACTATAGTTTTTTTGACTATTGCCCGAATTGGATGGATTAATAAGCTCCTCAAAAACTCCTTTTCGCATGGTAAAGGTATATTTTAAGGCACCATCGCTTGTCTCCTTCAATATCCCACCATTAAAATCCTTTATAATTTCAATGTCATCTGAACTAACGGTTTCATAATTTCCTTCGTCATCTAAAATGTATAGCGATAAGAATCGGGGGTGGTGACTACTAAAATTTATATCCGTTATGGTGTCCACATAAAAGTTAATTTCAACAGAAGCGATGCTATTTATTGGAGTATTGGCAGTGGTATTGAGTATCGCTTTCCATTCGTTTATAAATGCCTCGGTAATATTTATCATGGCCTTTGTGCCACCCATACCTTGCAGAAATAATTTATCCGCATTATCATCACTAAAATTAATGATGGAATTTTCATCGGTATGCTTATAACGGATGGCTTTGGGGGCTTCTTTGTTTATCGGAAATTGTATTGATGTAGTATCGTAGGCGATACTATCTTTTTTAAATATATCTTTTAGAATTTTCTTTTTTCTATATATTACAGCAAGCTCTTGCGATAGCCCTGAAGCATATGGAATACGGAGTAATGATCCGGGTTTTCCATCCTGTATTTTTTCGGTGGTAACATACAAACCATTGAACAGGTTTTTAAAGCTTTCTTTATTATTTATGGTAACCGAGTCAGCGTCAAACAATTCCTTACCCACTTCATCGTTGATTTTTATTGCAAGTGTATGCGTATAACCGGATACCTGCCAAACGGTATCGTGAACCCCATCTGAAATATTGAAAACATGTGTGCCAATGGGTTCAGGGTAGTAGGTATCTGTTGGTGGGTCATAATCTGAATTGTAATCGGAGTCCGGATCAAGCCGCTGCGATAATTCATAAACTGATATTTTATGTTTTGCTAGGGCATCGCCAATCCATGAATTATTTTGATATCGCAACCTAAGTTCGGTGCCCACATACTCAATGGTGTCATGATGCACGTTTGGCTTCGGAACGCCTACCGCAAGTTCGCTTACAAAGTCGGCCTTTAAACTTCTATAAATTGTGTCGTTATACTCGCCGAGCATCAAATAGTCGATTCCATTAAAATCAACAGTGTCCGATCTTATGTTTGTAGCTTTTATAGTGTCACCGGAGGTGATGTATATTTTAGCGTCCATCAGGTTACCGCCAAATATTTCGTCTCCTATCTGGGCTGGTTCATCATCACACGACCATGAAAATAGCATTACGAGGGCAAGCGAGAGTATCTGACCTACTCGCATATAAGTGAAATTTGGTTTCTGCACTTTTTAAAATTTTAAAGGATTATTTGTTCATTAAATCGTCGTAAAACGAGTTATAGGCATCTACATACGTTTCGTCGTCATGGAAATTTAAGAAGGGCTTGCCAGAAGCCTTTGCATAATCTACAACGTTTTGATTTACATCGGAGGTGCCTTCTATAATTCCATCGCTAAAGTTGATGGCTAATTTACTTAGGTTTTCGTAATTAAAAGGGCCTAGATCTGTATAATCACTTTTTTCAATACCATCCATCATAAATTTCTCCGGAAAGGTATCGGGGAAGGTACTGGTGAAGTCGTCGTTGTAAATGCTATACACCAATTTGGACTTGGCAAAATGAGGATCTTCGTTCATGGCCTTTTTAATATACAAAGGCACCAATCCGGTAAACCATCCGTGGCAGTGAATAATATCGGGCGCCCATCTTAGTTTTTTTGTGGTTTCTAATACCCCTCTGGCAAAAAAGATAGCTCGTTCGTCGTTATCTTTAAATTCTATGCCGTCCTTGCCCGTAAATATTTGTTTTCTATGAAAGTAATCTTCGTTGTCGATAAAATAAACCTGCATGCGTGCAGCCTGTATCGAGGCAACTTTAATAATCAAGGGATGGTCGGTATCATCAATAATTAAATTCATCCCCGATAAACGAATCACCTCGTGTAATTGGTTTCTGCGTTCATTGATACAGCCAAAACGTGGCATAAATGTTCTTATCTCTTTCCCCTTCTCCTGAATTCCTTGGGGTAGAAACCGACCTTTTTTCGACATGGGTGTTTCGGGAAGATAGGGTGTGATTTCTTGAGAAATAAATAAAACCTTTGTTTTTTGCTTCATATTTTGTTGATGATAATTGCTCTGTGAAAGTGTAACAGAGGACAAAATTAGCGAAAATAATGTTCTGAAACAACGACAAGTTTTTTTATTGTTTATTCAAGGGTTTATTTAATCGCTGTAAGTCAGACTAAAAGCATTTGATTTATAGCGGATTCCATCTTTTAAAATTGAAGCATAATGAGCGTACGATCAGTAATTCAGCCTGAAATTAATAGTGTTGAAAATAAGATGGTTATGCCATTAGGATAAAAATATTTTTCCGGCTATCTTTGTTGGAGTAAGAACATAAGGGGGTTTCACCCCCAACTTACTGTAAGTCAGTATGTTGTT
>JAGXIO010000005.1 GCA_024635555.1 Saccharicrinis sp. | reverse complement strand
GTAATCAAAAATATACACTTATAATAAACAACAAAAAATATCAAATTAAAAAAGGTACTCAGCAGATTACAAATTAACTATTGCCAATAAATATAGGTCATTGGGCAGATGGTTAAGATTTTGGAAGTAAATACATTTAATTAAATTTATTATGGATCTGAAGGATGTAAGGAGTGCACAAAGGCTTCAGAGAACAAGGCAAATAATAGACAAAGCCCACAAAGCAGGAATAGCTAAAGTTTTTGTTTGGGATCATTTATTATATGATTTAGATTATTACCCCGAAGAATTCAAAACAAAAAAATGTGATTGGTTATGTTGCCAGAACTGACAGATATGGGCAAACACAAAATATTGGACAAGCTACAGAAGTAAATTTATACGCATTAAAAAGAATTGCGGAAGACACTACTTTAAATACTAAAACTATTGTAGAGGAGTTCATTCATGAAAAATACGGAAAAGAAACAGTAGATATTTTAACGCCAGTATTTATGGAAACAGATGATATTATATTATCAGTTTTTTACACTTTAGGATTAAATATGACCTCGCACAGTCGTTTTGAGTTAGATTATCCTTCAATATATGGAAGACATTGTAGTGGTAAATGGTTGAAAAATCCAGTAATATCAGTGGGTCATGGAATAAATGAAACATTTCATTACTGGAAAGATGTAGTAGAACATCTCTCACCTGCGAGATATAAAACAAAAAAAACAAAAGATGGTGAAATGACTGTATTATATCAAGAAGTACCATGGGTTATAGATAACATGTGGCTTTCGCCCGAGGATAAAATGAATGAAAAATATTGTTGAACTAAAGCCCATGCTATGCTTTCCAGTATTGTAGTCATTTCTGGAGGAAGATGTGTTTTATATGTACAAAATTAGACCTCACGAAAACTGCCTCTTGTTTTTGTGAGCAATTTTTGATGTTTAATGTACAAATTTATACCCCCTTTAATATTCTATTCCATTAAATTTGGACTAATATTATAAATAGGGAAACCCAATAATGGGAAACCCAATAAATTGTTTTAACTAAATTATTTGTATTATGAAACGAAGATTTACATTATTTACGATGGCGTTACTGATGTCATTGTCTGCAACATTATTTGCTCAGGGAGGAGTGGAAGAAAAAGTACCGGTGACCATTTTTGATTTTACCGATGGGCCATTGGGCTGGGAGATCAGGAATTTTGAACAGATTATTGCGGAATCAGGTGGAACTTTCGATGCGCAATGGGTTTGGAAGTTTAGCACTCAATATGCTTGTGAAGCGGGTGCTTGGGAGTCAAAGTTGGGTAAAAGCCCAAAGAGTTTGCGAAATACCATGATTTATTCGCCGGAAATTGATTTGACCGATAAAAACGATATTGAGCTTTATCTCGATTATTTAGATGCGTGGGCAACACGTGACAATAATACGTGTTATTTATACGTTCAGGCAGTTGATAGTTTGGATTTAACAGAACCTGATGACTCTTTATTCCTGAAACAATGGAGTGCTTACCAGTTAAAACTTGATACTCGTTATAATTACATAGAATTAGGAATTAGCCCTACTAGTTATACCGAATTTCGGCAGCATTTAAATTATTGCGGTCCAATGAACCTGGCCATGTTTAGTGATATGAAAATTCGTATTGCCATTCATTTTTGGAATGATAATTATATATCACCAGCAGCATATAAAAACATATTCATTAAAAAAGTTTCATTGGCCGGTACTATGGAAGATGCTGTGGCTCCTGTTGGGAGTGTTGCAAAAGTGGACAGTGTGGGAAATACGTTCATGAGAGCCTGGTACGATGCCGATGAATTGTGTAAAGTATATTGGGCCGTTATGCCAAAAGATCAAAAACCGGCATCTGCAACTTCATTAAAAGAAGGTATTGGTACAGATGCATTCATTCAAAGTGGGTCGTTCAACTTTAATGTGCCGGGAATTCAAAAACCATTTTTTATTGCAGGCTTACAGCAAAACACCGAGGTGACCTTGTCGTATGTTGCTGAAGATTATAAAGGGAATATGGCTGAAATAAAGAGCCTAAATCAGTTAACTACAAATGATTTGGTTTTCCCAATAATTACAAAATTGGAAGTGACTGATATTACAGAAATCACAGCCAATGTAAACTTAATAGCCGATGAATTAGGTAACATCAATTATCGTTTATACAATGCTGGTTTAGAGCCTGAAGATTTCGATCAGTTTATGGCTGGTACCGGATCAGTGCAGAGGGGTTATATTCCATTCGATACTTTAGCCGTTGATGAAGACTGGTTATTGGAAGGGCTTGAGTTGAATAGCAATTACATTGTATATGCAACGGTAACCGATATGACCGGTAATGTATCTGACATCATGAAATCGGAATACTTTACTACTTTAGCAGATGAAACTGCACCAATCATCACTTCATTAACAACTTCAGATCCTTCAAATCATGCTGGTATTTTGAATCTTGTTTGTAATGAGCCAACTGCCGGATTTGGTGGAGCCGTTGCCTATTGGAGTGCGACCAATGAAGATGTTACCTTAACTAGCGAAGAGGTATTAAACAGAGTAAGTGCCAGAGCAAGTGGTATGGCTGAGCTGGATTCAGCAACTTATAACAATGCCATTGTATTGGATAACTTAAATAAAGCTACAACTTATAAAATTCAGGCTGTAGTAGTTGATGGATCAGGTAATGTTTCTGATGTAGTAACAACCAACATTACAACTACCAATGATGTATTGCCAACACCTGCATTCTTCCAGGATTTCGATGTTGAAAATCAAAACTATCACTTTGTTGAGGTAGTACAATTAGAGGGAAATACAGACGATCATTGGGGAAGCGATCCAACTGCAATAACTAGTGGTGATGTAGGTAAAGTAAAAGTTACCAATAGAGGTCAATCTGCTATTTGGCAAGAAGCATGGTGTATGGTTGGTCCTATTGACCTCTCAGGAATGAGTGATGTAGTTGTTCATTCTGAATTTATGAACACCTGGGGTAGCTATACTGATCGCCTTACCGCCAGTATTTCTAAAAAATATAAAGGTGATGGTGTAGTTGACCTTAACGACTGGACGCAGATTTCTCTGCCTGGTGATTTCCCTCCCGTTAGAGGTGTTTATCAAACTAAAGATTGGGCGGTTGATAACGCCTCAGGTATGGATACAGCAGGTGTATATATTGGTTTCCGTTTCCGGCACAACCAATGGGCACACAACTTTTCGGTCTATAATTGTAATGTTTCAGGTATATCTACCGGTACTCCTCCTGCCCCTATCATCGACTGGGTAGAGTGTACTCCAAAATCATCTACAATGGGCGATATGGTCTTTACTTCCAACGCTTACGGACGTTTATTCTACTATTTGCTTAAGGATGATGGTACTGGCGTTACTGAGCCTGACTTTGATAAAGCAATCTCCGGTGAGGGTGCCGATGCATTTGGATACTTCGATTATACCGCAGGTAATTTTATCGATCAGTCATTCTCTCTGGGTGGTTTAGAACCAAGTACAAAATATCATGTATTTACTACTTTCCGTAGTTTAAATTATGCCTGGGCCGATGGTGTTTTCTATGATGCAGTAGCTACTGTATTCGAAACTTCAAAATTGAACATGACCCTTTGCGAAGAGGTAAATACTTACGCAACCAGTTCAACATTGAAAACAGCTGCTGAAACTTCAGGTAGGATATACTATACGGTATTGAAACCAGGATTAGAAGCTCCTGCTGATTTCGAAGCTGTAATCAATTCATTTAACAAAAGAGGATCCACCAATTATGATATTACCGATGGCTCCGAATTGGAGTGGGAAATCACAGGCTTGGTTCCTGGAACTGCATACGATGTATATGTAACTGTTGCCGATGAAGATGGTGAGTATGGTTCGGCTGTGGAAAAAGTAGAAATTGCAACACAAAACTTACAAATTCTTTCTGTTACTGCGGGTGATGCAATTCAGGTGAACGATACAACAGATCAGTATAAGGTCGATTTTACTTTGGCAACATCGGGTAAAGGTATATTATATACCTTGGTTACATCAACGGATGCAGCTGTACCAACTGCTGAAGAAATTATGGCCGGTGATACAGGTATCGACTTTAAATCAATCGACATTGAAAATCCTGCAGAAGTGCTTATTTCTGTTGACAAATTAACGCTGGCACAATCGACTGGCTATGAAGCTTGGTTTGTATTGGTTTCTGGTGCTTATCAATCGAAAGTATTCGCTTTAAACAGGACTTTGGAATACACTTACTCTCTTACAATTAAAGTTGAAGATGTAAATGGTAAACCATTGCAAGGATTGACTGCGAAAGTAGGAAGTGCTGAGTCGGTAACAGACGCGAGTGGAAATGCAACTTTCGATGGATTAAGTTCGGGTAACCAGGGATATTCAATTGTGAAAGGTAACTACACTGAATTTGGATCTGTAGAATTAATTGCAGACATGAGTGTTGCAGTTACCATTGTTGAAAAATATGACCTTACTATTAAAGTAGAAGATAATAACGGAACTCCTTTGGCAGAAGTAGCTGTAAAAGTTGGTGAAACCACCTTGATTACTGACAATACCGGAGAAGTCGTATTTGAGAATTTGGAAATAGGAAGTTATTCGTATATGACATCTCGTAATGCTGTTGAGCAAACTGCTGATGTGGAATTGAAAGATGATAATCTATCCGTTACAGTGGTTTACAATCTTACTTCTATTTCGGGTTACGATGCATCTTTGGTAAGCGTTTATCCTAACCCTGCTGATCATTTTGTAACCATTAGCTTAACAGAGCAGGCACAAGTAAGCGTAATTAACCTTGTTGGACTTACTTTGTTTGAAAAATTAATGTCAGAAGGTAACAACATAGTTGATGTTACTAAATTCCAAAAAGGAATTTACCTTGTTAATGTAAAAACAATTAGTGGAAAAGTATATGTAGCTAAGTTAGTCGTGAATTAGTTTTAGTTTAGTTCGTATAATTTTAGTTGAGCCCCGGTTTTCATTTGAAAACCGGGGCTTTTTTTGCTTTCAGACCTTAATCCATCTTGTAGCAATTGCATTAAAAGATCGTAAAATCAGATGGCAATATGGATTATTAACTCAAGACATTAGTATGGGTATGGTAAAACAATATCAGAAAAAGGTGGATGTTTCTATTATCCATACAAAACGTTACAGAGCCGGGAAAAAATGATGGTTCATTGGTAACGCCAATTTTGAATTTTACGGTAGGTAATTTGCCATAATTGATATGGCTAAATTGTACATTTGTATAAGTTACACTGATATAGCTGTTTGCTGTTTTGGTATTTGAGCATTGAGTTGCTTCCGAGTATAATTTTGTTGCTAATATGGATAATTTTAGCACATTTAAACCCTCCTTTTTTGATTCCTTTGTAAAAGAAAACTATCAGGAGTTGGTAAAAACTATCCGGAGTTGGTAAGCGAGTTTCAATAGGATAAGGAATGAATTTGTTAATTATTTGTTTTGATACAAAGAATATAATATAAAGAGCAAGCTAACTGGCAGATATTATTCATCTCAGGTAATAAGTGGAACGTCAATCCAATTTTTTTAATCTGAAAGAGGAATACTGTACCATGCTGTATTAGCCATTGATAATTATAAATTTTAGACAAATGAAGTACTGTTTAAGCATCATTTTTTTGTTACAAATATTTACGGCAAAAGCTGAAAGATCATTTGTTGATTATAACCAGTTGTTCAACAACGGAGAAGGATACAAAGTATACGATGTAACCGGAAAAAACAATACCTGGTATTGGGAGAATCGTTCATTATTGGTTAGCAATGAGTTTGTTGAAAAAAATGACTTTGGTCAATATCCTGTAGCAGAAGATTGGGTAGTTTTTGGACCATACGATTTATCCCTGGCTACTGAAGCTGAATTCAGTTTCGATTATGAATTGGCTTATGGTAGTAATGCAATTTCGGTGATGGGATGTACTGATTTTCCAGGATACACGAATGGAATCGCCTTTACCGGCGATTGGGAAATGCTAATGAGTCAGGACAAAATTACTCCGGCGCTTAATGTAGTGAAAAACTACATGGTTGATTTGGCACAATTCGAAGGGAAGAAAAATGTATACATTGCGTTCAAATTTGCTATGCCACTTTCAACAGAAGCATGGATAAATAAAATAAATAGAATTGAACTCACCCGTGAGGTTTCTTCCAATGTAAAAGAAATAGTACCGCCAATTGAAATAAGTCGCTCCACCGGGGGTACAGATTATTTCAATTTGTCGGGGACTCCAAACGACAATTCATTATGGTCGGTAAGAACGGGTTATGCAAAAGCAACCAGTGGCAATAATGCCTGGTTGGTGATGCGCTCTTTTGATCTTACCACCTCGGGCGATGCATTTTTTAGTTTTCAGTCGCAAATACTGAATGGAAATAACGGTCCTGTTGGATTAGAAATCAAAGTAGCAAATGTGCGTTTTGATGCGACCAGTCTGGTTAACAAAATCGAATGGACAGATTATAGTAAAGGCAGGTTCGACCACCGTATTTACCCTACCGATTTCTTTGCGTCAGGAATGCTAGATTTATCCCAGTTTATTGGCGATTGGGTAACTATTGCTTTTCGTTATATCAATCCACAAGGAGAACAATATAATGTGAAAGATTTTAAATTATATCATCTGCCAGATATTACCCCTCCAATAATAGAAAAGCTTGAAGTAGATCGAGTGGTATACAACGGAGCTTATATTAAGCTGTCTTCCAGTGAAAGATCGAATGTTTATTGGGCTATTTATCCTGCTTCCACAAATTCAATCGATTATGAAAGTATAAAAACAGGAACCGGTGCAATTTCCCAGGGAGAAAACTTATATGATTTCGCAAAACAGGATACAGTATATGATTGTGGCGGAACAGTAGCGAATACTTCATACAATTTATTTGTAGCTGTGGTTGATTTTAATGGGAATGTTAGCGATATTAAAAAGGTTTCGTTCACAACTCCTGATGAAGACCTTGTTGCACCTCAAATGTTGAATCCTCTTTTTTCAGCCACCAATAACTATTCCACTCAATTTTCATTTACCAGCTCAGAACCATGTTTTTATTATTATTTGCTAAAAGAAGAAAATGCGACTAAGCCATCGGTAGAAAATTTGCTCAACCTGGGTAAGTCCGGAAAAATAGAAGAAGAAACAGATCAACTAGGGTTTTATAACCTAATAAAGAATACCAGCTATGTGTTGTATTTAATAGCCGAAGATTATGCCGGTAATCAATCAGGCATAATCGAGTATGATTTAACCACATCAAACGATGATTTGGATGTTCCGTTGATTGAAAAACTTGAGTTGGTAAATTCCTCCGGGTTTGGTGCTATCTTTACTGTCCTGGCTAATGAAGCCGGACTTGGTTACTATGTTATACAGAACATGGATCAAATGCCTCCGGGCTATAAGCAAATTTTGGCGGCCGATGATGTAATTGCTAAGGGAACATTCCAATACAATACTGCGAATCAGGATGTTGAGTTTAATGTTAATGGATTAGAGAATAGTACATCGTATTTTTGCTACATCATGATTAAAGATGAGGCAGGTAATTATTCCCTTGTTAAGGCCATTTCCTTTACCACATCAAGCGATAATGTTCCGATTATTGAAAAAGTCGTTAATCAACGATTAATAATCGACAGAGAAGCAGAATATGTATTTGAAAAGGAGGATTTCAATGTTTTAAACGGTGTCGATATCAACGAATATTCAGTTCATATTTTTGAAGGTGAAAACTATACGGTAAAGAACAATAGTATTGTTGCAGCGGATAGATTTACTGGTAGTATAAAAGTTCCTGTATGTGTTAGTAACCTAACTACTACATCCAATGTTTTGGAATACGATTTCATTGTGGATTACCAAGCCGTGCAGGATAGTATGGCGGGTTTAAGAAGAAATATGGTAGGTGGTCATTTGGATAACATTATCAGCGATATTTCAACCAATGCAGCTTTATTAGACATCAGAGTTGAAGATGGGAGTTTCTTTGACAAACCCTCAGAAAATTCCAAAGAATATCCTGTATACATGACCAAAATTCTGGGTGGTAGAATGCGCAGCATTGCAAAAGACTATTACAATGAAAGATTCAGAACGCGAAAAGCCAGCGATGTTCGACATAAAATGTATCAGGCTGTTGAATATTGGATAGACCATAAACCGGGTTATGTTGAACCCGATGCACCTTTATTGTGGCCGAACTATCTGGGGGCAGTTGTTCTGCCTTTATATAACGATATGATGCTGGAATATCAAAATACTCCTTCCAGAAGGGAAGAAATTGATCGATTGATTGCAAAAATTGATTCTTTTAACAGGTGGTGCTGGACCGAAAATGTAAATTCCAAGTTGACACAACCGTATTCGGGTAGTAACCTTACCGCAAGGGTTTGGGGTACTTTGGCGCTGTCGGCTTTTACCGGAAATGTTGAACTTTCATTTGAGGTTTACGACACCATGGTAAGTAACTTGAATATCCAATACAATAGTGCTGATAAGTATCCTGCAGGTATCATGGCAGATGGATCTTTTACCATGAACAATACCAGCGGGGCTCAATGGAATTGGTATACCTATGGTTTAAACTGGTTAGATGAAGTGATTGATTATGCCCGTATTTCAAAAAGAACACATTGGCGTTTGCCGGCAGATAAAATCAATATTTTAGGGTATGCCATTCCCAACGGATTAGAATGGTTGCACTGGAATGATTTTATTCCGGCTCAATTAACCGGAAAATATTTCTCTGACAATGGGTCAAAAAGCAGCAAAAATTTTATGCTGCAAAAAATGAACGAAATTCGCTACGAAGGATTTGTAAATAATGCTGATTTAGAAACCAATGAAATAATATTCAAAGATTACGAAAATGTTAAAGAAGAATTTTATACAAGGGATTCCACCAAATATTTTTGGAACTCAAACGCATTAATTTATAGTTCACAATCATATTTCTCAACACTATTTATGCCTTCGAATCGCACGGGAGCATTTGAAACCGGCTTAGATACCATTTATGGTCTGAAAAGCACATTTTTGGGTGATGGAGCAGTATTTTCATACAATGGTTTTGCATCCTATGGCAGAAGGTATTTATTGGATCATCGTAAGCTACCTGGTACAACAGTAGAAAGAAGAAACATTATTTTTCCATACAACCTTGCAGGGAAAAATGGAAAAAGTAAAAACAGTTTTGCCGGTGGAGTTTCCGATGGTCACAATGCTGCATGCGGATTCTTCTATAACAGGGAAGTGAATACAGCAAATGTAACAGGTTATAAATCCTACTTTTTCTTCAAAGATTGTTATGTCGCTTTAGGTACAGGCATCAATAAATTAACTGCAAATAAGGTCTATTCAGTAGGTACCACTCTCGAGAATGAGGTATTGGATGGAAAAATATCTTACAGTGTTAAAGAAGGTCAGATTCAGTCCATTTCTGGTTCTGTTACCAATAGTGAGTTCTTGCTTCCTATTACTGAACCTTCATGGTTTCATGCCGGGGGTAAAGGATTTTATGTTTTTCCAAACCAAGATTATGGAACAGATTTTAAAATTAAAATAGAAAAACGGATAGAAGCCTGGGATGTATACAATGGATCATGGAAGGTGAAAGAGATTGAGTACGATAATTATCAAATAAATTATGATACAGCGGTTGTCATGACCTTTGAAATTGACCATGGAAAAGAATTTGAAAATGCACAGTATGCCTACATGGCTGTTCCTGGAAAAGGAGAAAGTGCATTCATTGATTATATTGAACAAGAACCCGTAACAGTAATATCCAATACGAGCAAACTTCAGGCAGTAAGAAACAATTTGGAAGGCGTATTTGGAATTGCCTTTATTGAGCCGGGTGAAATAAACCTTTCTGATGATTTAAAATTGTCCGTAGACAAGCCATCCTATATTTTGCTCAAGGAAGGAGCCAATGACCTGATCGAAGTTTGGGTGTCTGACCCGTACCAAAAGGAAGAGATAATTGAGATTATTATGGTAAAAACATTTAAAAATAAGCCTGCTGAAACGACACAGCGTTTGGTGGCTTTCCCATCAGGAATTTACAAGGGAAAAGCGGCCTATACCAACAATGGAAATATTTGGGATGCAGAGGTTAATACCGAACAAGACCTGGAGGCTTTACCATCAGAAATTTACAAGGAACAGGCGGCCTATACCAATAATGAAAATCTTTGGGGTGCAAAGGTTAATACCGAACTAAAGGTTTTGCCCGGGGCAAGTTCTCTGCCAGAAGCGGAAAGCGAACTTTCTTTTGACTTAAAAGTCTATCCTGTGCCTGTAAAAAGCTCTCAGCTCTTAAATGTCGATTATACACTTGAAACTGATGAAAAGGTTCAGATAAATGTGATTGATGTATTTGGACGAAGTGTTTATAGTAAAAATCAAAATCAAACCAGAGGAAAATATCAAACTCAGTTGGATTGCTCGCAATTCGGGAAAGGAGTATACGTGGTAAAAATAGTTGCAGGCCGTAGAATGGCTTCCAAGACTATTTTGGTGAACTAAACTTTAAAAGGAAAGTAAACTTTTATCGATTTACTGGATAACAACTAAAAATATAGCTAATTAAGATCTGATGAATAAAATACTTTTAATACTAAGTGCCTGTTTCTTGGTTGTTCTTTTTTCTTGTGAAGAAGACTATTACGAGAAGAAAAGTGTTTATGGTTATGAAAACTTAAGTTCAATCATTGATACCTTGAGAAGTGATGCGGATTTTTCAAAGTTTGTTGAGCTGTTGGAGAAATCGAATGTAGATGATTTGTTGATTCGGGGAACGGTATATTCCGTTTTTGCGCCAACCAATGCAGCCATTGATGCATATAATCAAAACCATCCTGAAAAATCAACCGAGGTATTAGACTCAGTTGGAATAAAAAACTTTGTTGAGTATCACATCATTTTTGGTATTTATTACAATTACGATTTTAATAAACAGTACCAAAATAAATCCGAAAACAGATATCAGTCACGATTATTTAATAAAAAATTCAACCGATACAAATATTTGTCTGTTTTTCCTAAATCGTATTTTGGAGGAGCAGGTAAAACAAATTATTCTTCTGAATATCAGGCGATTTATCATAGGGAATATGAAGCTAGTGATTCATTATTTTTTGTAGAGTCAGCAAAGGTAATTAGGAATAAAATGGATATTTCCTGTTCAAATGGGGTTGTTCACGGTATTGATGCGGCGATTGAACCAAAGCTTAATGCGTTTGAATACCTGGAGAGTAATCCTGATTTTTCCACTTACTTCTCGTTTATCGATCGTTACGATACGCTTATCCCCGTTTCTTTCGAAGGAGAATTGACTCACTACAATCAAGAGTACTGGTACAAGGATGAAAACAATATACATCAACAAATTACTGATTTGCCATTCAATGAAGAACAATTCGATGTTACCCTTTTTGTACCAACAAATGAGGTGCTAAACGATTTCTTTGAACCTTATCTGGTGAGTTTTGGGGGAGACATTAAAAACTTGCCTGATGATCTGGTAACAGGTTTATTAAAATACAATTTTGCAAATGTCAATCGACACAAGAAAAGATTATACGAAGAGGACATGAAAGGCGGAATTAGCATGGCCGATTATCGTACTGTATCTGATCCAATCGATTTTCTTTCAAAAGCACCAATTGTTACCAGTAACGGTTTCATATATCCGGTAAATAAGCTTCTTGCACAACCTCGCTTATCGTCAATTACAGGTAAGATTCTTTTGGATCCTCAATTTGCAGCCTATCGATATATGATGGAAGAGTCAGGATATATCAATATTATTTCCAACAGCTATTATGTGTCAAACGATTATCTTTTTGGTGAAAAGGTGAGTTATCCCGAATCCTGGACTTTAATAGCTCCGGCGCAAGTTGTATTCGAAGATTCAATAGCCAAGTCGGTTTACGATATGAATACGTTAAGTTTACGGGATGCTGCTCCATTTTTCATTATACCTAATACCATTTTACTTACCGATGAGGCGATGGATAATAAGTTTGATAAAGGAACAAGAGTTGACCAATTTAAGGACGGTTACTACAGCACCTATCGTGGAGCATTCATGCGTAAACAAGGGAATACCTTGTATAGTAGCTTGTTTCCTGATAGTGTGGCACAAATCATAGATTACCAGGTAGGATCAAATGGGATTGTATACATCGTTGATGATTATTTATGGGGAACCATTCCAAGTTTCACTGTATACGCTCAACTAACACGACATAAAAGTACAGTTCAAACCTATTATGGTGAATTGACCAATGGTTTGCATTCAGAGTTATTACAAGAAGAATTACTGCAGTGGCAGAGGGATTTTACGCTGTTTATTCCAACCGATGAAGCCATGAAAGCTTACGATGTCAGAGCAGCAAATGACGATAATCTTAAGACATGGGCGGAAATGAATACAGTAGAAAGAGATTATTTCCTTCGAAGTCATATTGTACGTAAGCGAATGATGATTACCAATCCAAATAATGAAATTTTTTATAGCTCGGTAGGAAAAAAGCTGACATTATTCAAAGATAGAGGTCAAATAAGAATTAAAGGTACCCATGCAGATCAGGCAGCTGCGTCTTTTAAAATTCTTAATGAGCAAGGATCAAATGGTGTAGTAAACATTATTGATCAGGTGTTACTGCCCTAAAAAGATATAACCTGAAAATCTGAATTAAATTATTTGACAAATGAGACAAAATATCATAACCAAATTAACCTTTTTTCTACTCTTTATACTGTTAGTGACACCTTTCGCAGCAGCTCAAACTTTCGTCATAAAAGGTAAGGTAGTGGAAGAGATGAGCGGAGAACCCATTATTGGTGTAAACGTAATTGAAAAAAACGAAAATAACCGATCGTTAAATGGTACGGTAACCGATATCAACGGTAATTTTATGCTAAAGATTAGTGCTTCCGGGAAAACAGAATTAATGTTCTCTTTCATAAGTTACAAATCTGTTGTTATTCCTATTAAGAACCAAAACGATATTACTGTTCGTATGAAGGAAGATACGGAAGAGCTTGCAGATGTTGTGGTTACTGCTCAAAGGCTTACAAGTACAGGTATAGAAAATATTTCCCAACGAGATTTAACAGGAAGTGTTTCTACCCTGGACATGAAAGATATTGCAGGACTTCCTGCCACCAATATTGGAGAAGTATTGCAAGGGAGGGTTTCAGGAGTTATGGCTACTTCATTCTCTGGTGATCCCGGATCCGGTATTGAGATCCAAATTCGTGGGCAATCTTCAATTTCTGCCGGAAATGATCCATTATTTGTGGTTGATGGTATCCCCGTAATTTCATCGAGTGGTGGAGGTCTTTCAGAAGTAGGCTCCTCACCCTTGAGTGATATTCCGCCGGAGGAAATTGAATCCATCGATGTATTAAAGGATGCAAGTGCCGTAGCATTATGGGGAACACGAGCTGCCAACGGTGTGGTAATCATCAAAACCAAAAGAGGAGAAACAAACAAAACTGTGGTGGGATTTTCAACCCGCTTATCATTAAAAGTTCCGGTAAAAGGCATCCCAATGCTAAATGGTGATGAATATAAAACACTAATGAATGAGGCAGATCAAAACAGAGGGAATGAAAAGTACCATCGTGAAGTTGTAACGAATCTAAGAGACAATGTCGACGATAAGAATTTTGAATTGCACAACAACAACACCGATTGGGTGGACGCTATTGAAAACAATGGGTATATTCAAAATTATAACTTTAGCTTAAGTGGGGGTGGAAATTCAGTTCGATATCGTTTTAGTACAACATTCGAAGACAACCGTGGACCAATTATTACCACTGCGTACAGCAAATTTAATACCATGTTTAATCTCGATTATTCCATTAGTAATAAATTGGCTATTGCAACGAATATTGCTTATACCAATTCAACATTAGAGCAAAAAGATGTATCGACTAAAGATGGGGAAACGGTAATTGTACCTGGGAACAGTATTCAAAAAACTGCATTGCAGAGAGCACCTACATGGCCAATCTATTTGCAGAATCAGCAAGGAGAAACATTGGATGGTCAATTTGCTTTCCAAAAACTGCTGGTCTCCAATGACTATTCCATTTCAAACCCGTATGCTTTTATTTTGAACAAGCAAAATCAAAGCCGGTCAAACCGATTGTACGGTAGCGTAAGGGTAGTGCTTAGACCTATACAATACCTTAAATTACAGGCCGACCTAGGAGGTGACTTCAAGGCCGATAAAGATTTTTATTTCATTCCACCGACCGCTACAGGTTATGGTCCGGGAGAAGAGAATTACAATAGAATGAAGTTGTTAGACAGTGATAATATCAAAGTTTATACACGTGTCACTTCAAATTATATGCGCGATTTTGATGGTATCCATAATGTAAATATTACACTTTTTGGCTCTATCGATATGGATAATTCCAGCAGTATATCGGCCAGTGGAAACAACATCGCTTCTTTCAGGACTCCAACTTTGTCAACTGCTGCAAGTTATTCAGGTTCACCGCTTGACGCTGACTATAGTGAGAGTGTGTTGACCAGTGTTGGTGCACGCGGACAATACAAATATCTCAATCGATACATATTAAGTGGTTCACTTAGTTATGATGGATCGTCCAAATTTGGACCCGAGAACCGATTTGCCATGTTACCTACAGCTTCTGCTAAATGGATCATAAGTGATGAATGGTGGATGTCAGGGCTTGATTTTATCGATGAACTTTCCTTGCGCTATTCATGGGGTATTAACGGGAATGGTAATATTTCTAATTACACCTTTTTTAGTCGGTATTCTTCGAATAGCATGAACAGTTACCTGGGCATGGGGGGTATTCAAAGTCAAAATATAAGATTGGACAACATTCGCTGGGAAACAACCTCTCAGCATAATATTGGATTAAGTGGCGCATTTTTAAAGAATAAAGTAACATTCGATTTGTTTTACTTCGATAAATATACGAATGACTTATTGCAAAAAGACAATGCGCTACCTGCATCTGCAGGTTTTACTAAATTAACCTGGTACAATGCCGGAGATGTTCGAAACCGTGGTGTTGAATTTGAATTCAATTGGGACATTGTACGCAAGAAAGATTTTTCATTTTCAATCGGAGGGAATATTTCAGCTTTGGTAAATACTATTGAGTACATTCCTGAATTGACTGCCACTGAAGGTATTGATGATAAGGCTGGAGGTTATTACTGGCGATTGGTTGAAGGTGATCCTCTTGGCTCGTTTTACGGATACGTGTACGAAGGAGTATATGCAACTGACCAGGATGCTGTTGTTCGCGATGCTGATAATAATATTGTATACAATCTTGGAGGTTACAACGAAAATTTGCCATTTAATAATGCCAAGATTATAAAATATCAGAATTATTTACTTGAGGGCGGAGACGTAAAATATAAAGATTTGAATAGCGATGGTGTCATTGATAACCTCGACGTTAAACTTATTGGTGATGTAAATCCTGATTTCTATGGTGGATTAAGTTCAACCGCTTCTTATAAAGCTTTTACTTTGAATCTGTTTTGCCAATATACGGTAGGACAGGATGTGGTAAACATTGCCCGGCGCGATGTAGAGGAAATGCAAGATTTAAGCAATCAAAGTACAGCAGTGAAGCGCAGATGGAGAAAACAAGGTGATATTACGGATATTCCAAAAGCCGCTCACGAATATAAAGGAGGAGTCAATTCACTGGCTTCAAGCCACTATGTAGAAAACGCTACATACATGCGATTAAAAAGCTTGCAGCTTTCCTATTTTGTGCCGCGAAAAGTAACCAAGAAGTTGAACATTAGCTCTTGCAGACTATTCATGGTAGGCAGTAATTTAATTACCTGGACTAACTATTCGGGGCAGGATCCTGAGGTCAATGGAAAAGGATCATTTCTGAGTGGTATTGATAAATCGTTAACAGCTCAACCCAGAACCTACACATTTGGTGCGACCATTAAATTTTAGTGCGATGAAGAAAATATTGAATATAGATAGGAACAAATTTGGAATTGGAAGACTGCTGTTGCTACTAATCGTATTGCAGTTTATTTCTTGTGAGAGTTTGTACGAAACGTTCCCAAAGGATGAACTTTTGGAACAAGATTTCTGGAAGAATTCCAATGATGTAGAAGCCGCTGTAATGACAGGATATTATGATCTGAGACGACTTCAGGACGATTTGATACTTTTTGGATTATTGCGTTCAGATATTATCAGACCAACAAGATCAGAAATGATTAAGTGGCAAAAAGGAGTTTACTCTTCCCGGGATAAAATTTGTGATTGGTCACGATGGTACAAATTAATTCTAGACATGAATGTGGTGCTTGCGAAATCCGAGGCTGTCAAAGCCCTTGATGCAGGATTCTCAGATCAGAAATACAACGAGCTTATTGGTGAAGCAAAGTTCTTAAGGGCATTTGCTTATTTCAATCTCATTCGAATGTGGAAGAATGTTCCCATTGTAACGGAACCCAGCTTAACCGATCAACAAGACTATTTCCCGGCAAAAAGCGAAAGCCCTGATCAGGTATTTGAGTTAATTAAAGCAGATTTAGATTTTGCGACAACACATTTACCTGCAGAATACAAATACGAAGGAGATCCTGAATTGTCGAAAAAAATGACCCGTGCAAGAGCAACAGCAGGGGCTGCATGGGCACTATCTTCCGATGTCTTTTTATGGTTAAATGAATACGAAAACTGTATTGCTGCTTGCGATCATATAGTAAATAGTAGTTTGTACGTTTTACTTGGAGGCCCTTATTGGTGGGATATTTTTGATCCACAAAAAGGGAACACCAAAGAGTCCATCTTCGAATTGAATTATGAAGAAAGCTTTGATCATACCGACAGGCATAACTCTTCTCGTTACTCCTATTCAATGGAAGAATGGTTCAAGAATTATTTACGCGCCAGACCAATTTCAGTGATTTGGCCTCAGCCTGATGAACGAATAAAAACACTTACCGGGAGTAGTTGGGATGTGGTGAGAAAACATGCAGGTGCCGATTGGGGCGGTAATCAATTAATTGGTACCGAATTTAATCCCAATTGGGTGATATACAGACTTCCTCACATCTTGTTTAATAAATTGGAGGCAATGAATCGTTTATATGGAAGTGCTGCGATTAATGAGATCAATACAACGATATACCGCATGGAGCAACGCTCAGGTGTTGTGAATTATGAACTTATTTCGGGAGGTGTAAAAAATGTTGAAGAATTAATTCTTCAATACAAGTTAAAAGAAACAGCTTTTGAAGGAACCCGCTGGTTCGATTTGGTTCGAATTGGTAAACGTCAGTGGGCTGAGAACATTACGGGAGATGAAAATATATTGGTTCGAAGCCTGGTCTCAATTATGAATGAAGAAGATCAGATTTTTGTTAGGGGGATTCTTAATAATCCGGAAGCCTGGTATTTCCCGATTGCAAAAGATGAAATTGATGTTAATAGGAATCTTGTTCAAAATCCATTTTATCAAAACAACTAGCTATGAGTATGAAATTGAAATATTACCTGTTGTTACCTTTTATCATCACACTTTTTGTTGGATGTAATATTGATGCAACAGAAGGTGTTTTTGAGGTAAAAGACGAGCAATTGTTGCTTGAAATTCTTCAGGAAAGAGAGGATATGTCCATTACCGTTGAAGCAGCTAAGAAATGCTACATATACAACTTGTTGAAAAGCTATGGTCCCTACACGGTCTTTGCACCAACCAATCAGGCCTGGCAACAATATTTCGAAACAAAGGGTATTACAGGTCTTGATGATGTTGAAGAAACAGTATTGGAAGCTATATTCGAATACCATATACTCCCATTTGAAATTTCTACCTTAAATTTTCAGAATGGATTAATGGATGAAGCGGATACAACAGCCAATGGTTATTTGCTTTACATTGATTTATCGGGTGGTTTGGATAACATTAAAGTCAATAATAAGTCACTGATAATAGATGGGAATATTGAAGCCTGGAACGGTATGCTTCATATTGTAGATCATGTGTTGGATCCACCTGTTTTATCTATCGCCGATTATTTGGAGAAAGAAGAAAAGTACAAAAAATTTTATCAGTTTCTCGATAAATACGGAATCAGCGATACCTTAAGCCAATTGAGGCAAACCGAATACCCATACGATCAGAATCAATTTACGGTAATGGCCGTTCCCGATCATGCCATGGGAAAACTTTACGAAATTGAAGATTCAATTTTAGCCATGGATGCCAGATATGAAGAGTTTCTGGGTAGTGATTTGAATTATGCAAATAAAGTATACCCCGATCAGGCATCAGAATTCGCTGCGTCATTCATCATATCCGGAATCCAATATACACCTAATCTGTATTCCAGTTTCAAGAAAACACTGGCAAAAGTTCCTTATGGCGACAATATCATGCGAATGAAAGTTAAAGTGAAGGAGAACAATATTGTTATTAACGGCAAGAGTACTTTAGTATTGGAAAACTCTGATCTGATCATGAAAAATGGTGTTATACACGAATGCTCTGATGCATTTGCCTATTTAGCACAATCGCCCCGTGAAATAATATATAGCGCATACCCTCATGAAAGATGGAATACAACCATCGGAGCCAATAAAGAGAATAATAGCAGCAATGGCTACCTTGGTGATGGCGAATACGGTATTGTTCGATTAAAACCTTCAAAAGTAGGTGCAAAATTTTGGGTGAATATCCCAAATATCCCGGCGGGAGACTATAAGCTGACCTTGATTACAAAAAAAGGAGGCTCAAAAGCCAAAATATTAGTGAATAATAAGCAAATGGTCTTTCCGGGTACCAATAGCGAAGGAATCTACGACTTTGAATTTATTCTGGCAAATAGGGGACGTGTTGATACGCGAACACCGAATCCGGCCAGTTCAACTAATGTAAATTTATATGAAATACCTACCGGAAATTTTAAAGTAAACCAAGGTGACGAAAATGTTGAGGTTGCTTTGGAAGTGACCTACCTGAATACAGGAAGTCCTGATATTTATATATCGGCAATAGTAATAGAACCTGCAGTACTATAATGAATTGTAAGAGTTGTCATTTTAGAAATAAAATTAGAACGAATGAATAATAGATCCATAATATTGAAATATTTAGCTGCAATCATCCTGCTATTTGCTTTAGCATGCACCAGCTGGACTGATCATTACATTGATGATGAAGCTTATGAAAATAATAATGTACTTCAAATACTGAAGACAACAAGTGGCACCGATGAGTTTATTGCAGCCCTGGAAGAAACCGGACTGGATAAGGTAGTCGCAGGGGCTGACGTATTTACTGTTTTCGTCCCACCTGCAGGAAGCTTTAGTGGTATAACAGGTGATGAGTTAAAAAAGCTTGTGAGTAATCACATTGTATTTGGACGGTATTATTTTGAAAACCTAACCGATTCACTGGTGTTGCAGTCAATTGGGGGGAAATACTTTCAGGTTAATTCTGATGATGGTAGTAAGGTAAACATTAACAACCGACTGAGTTTAATAGCTGTTGAAGGAGAAATTGTTGATAAAGAAGCACGTAACGGCGTCATTCACAGTGTTCAAAAAGTGATTGAGGTGGTGCCCAATATCGAAGAACAATTTCAACAATTAGATCCTAATAAATATTCCATATTTCTCGAGTATTATAATAAATATGATAGTATTCATCCTGATTTGGAAGCCTACAAATTGGGTTTCAATGGCGAAGGTGGAGTTATTCTGTCAACAGAACCTTATTGGGAGTTTCCATCCTTTAATGCATCAGACGAAGAGCATGGATATTGCTTGCTAATCCCTTCTGATGAGGCAATTTTGAATCAAAGGAGTAGGCTGGTGGAATTGAATGGCAATGTGGATTCCCGTATTTCACAATTCTATTATACCAGGCTTATTCGGAATCAAATGTTACGCGGAGCTTACAACGAAACAACACTTTTCAATGCCGATACCATCATCACAGAAGGAGAAAATTGGGTGGTAGGCAAAAAACTGAATGAGGAATTGTATAGCAATCAGATTATTGCAAGCAATGGTTATATTTTAGAGGCATCAGATATTATTTACGAACCAACTGCTGTCGATTTTTTGGATAGTATCGTTTATGAGGCAGAATGGTCATTGGGTTTTGATGGTCATGAAAAAACATTGATATACGATGCAGAAATGCAACCAACTGTTGGAGGAAACGGAAGTTCGGTAAATTATCATTTGTTTGGTAATAGCTTATTAAGTTGGGATAAGATTGACATATTTGTGCCTAACATGTACAAAGGCTTATATAAGGTGAAAATGGCCTACCAATGGAGTAACATTACTGTGGGATTACATTCTGAGGGCATTCCAATTACGAATAAGCCTATAAATCTGCAAACCTATATTGGAAAAGATATAAATAACCTGGATCCAAATTACTGGGCTTATGGTGAAGTCGGTTACGTTTTTCTTCAGGAAGATGGTAACCTGCATATTGGAATTCAAATTACCAATGGTGTTTTCGCCGCATTAATGATTGATAAGCTGGTATTTATACCTCTTGAATATTAAAAATTGAACAAACTAAAAGGGAATAAATGAGAACTCAGATAAGAAATATTTCTTTTAAGAATTTGCGATTTTACTCGTTGTTGTTCTTAATATTACTATCTAATGCAGTACATGCACAGTTTAAGGTAACTGGTTTGGTTAAATCAATGTCCACAGGAGAACCACTGAAGGATATTGAGGTGAAGTTAACAGGAGTGGCCTCAGATCCGGTTTATACAGGAGCTGAAGGTGAATTCGAATTAACCATGCCGGAGCAAAGTAGTTGGATCGATTTTACTTATGCAGGATATAAAAAGAGTGTAAAATTCGTACAAGGTGGTGATCAGGTTGAAGTGTACATGGTTGATAACAATGAGTATTCCATTGAGGATAAGATTGCAATTCCTTTGGGTGAAATAAAAGACAAGCTTTTCACTGGTTCACGTTCATACATTAACCACGAGCAATTGAATGCTTCAATTTATCCCTCTTTTGAATCAAGAATCGACGGAATGGCTTCAGGAGTTCGGGTATTGAATAACTCAGGAACACCTGGCTCGGGTTCCACATTACTTATTCGCGGTATCTCAACCATTTTTGGAGGAACACAGCCCTTGTATGTTGTTGATGGATTGGTATTACGAAATTATCAATATTCTAATCCTTTGTCAGCAGGAGCTTATAATAATCCTTTAGCTGACTTAAATCCTAACGATTTACGATCGGTCACCATTATAAAAGATGGAGCCCAGTCGGCTTTTTATGGCGTACGAGGTGGAAATGGTGTGGTATTAATTGAAACCAATTTGGGTACAACGGGAAAAACCACTCTTACGCTTGATGCTTATACAGGTGTGGCTTTAATGCCAAAGGTCATCCCGATGTTAAATGCATCGGAATATTCATCTTATTTTAAAGATTTGAACTACAAAAACGGCATGAGTCCTTATGAATTTGGTTTGCGTTACGGAAAGGTTTTATACCACAATCCCAATTCTCAAAACTATTACCGATACAATAACGATAACAATTGGCAAGACATCATTTCAGATCAGGGAGTAGTACAGAATTACTACCTTAACTTAAAAGGTGGAGATCAAGTAACAACCTATGCCTTTAGTACGGGATTGCTGAATCAGAAAGGATTTGTTACAGGAACCAATTTCCAACGATTTACCATCGATTTTAACCTCTTGTACCGCATATCAGATAAAATGAGATTTGGGAATGTGGTAAACTTCTGTTATGCTGATCGGTCCATTGCCGATGAAGGTATTAATGTGCATTCGAATCCCTTGTTTATTTCTCTCGTAAAGGCACCTCAATACGCACCTCAAATTATTGCACCCGATGGCAGTGTTTCCAGTGTAAACGAAGACCAGGATTTTTTTGGAATGAGCAATCCCTCACACGTTGTTTCAAATCTGGAAAACAAAGTTGGAGTTAATCGTTTGATGGGAAGTATATACCTTGATTTTGATTTGTTGAAAAACCTAAATGGTCGTGTGGTTCTTGGGGTAGATTACAACCGACAAAGTGAGAAGCGTTTTTATCCTGATTATGGTTTGTCAACCAGTCAAAATGCAGATCGATTCTCTGAGAGTAAGGTTAATAACCGATTCTTGTTGCAAGGTGATGCTTATTTGAAATATCATAAAACATTTAATAATTCACACAACATTAAAATGTTGGCTGGAATTGGGGTCCATAATCAAAATATAGATTATACGTATGGAAAAAGCATTAACTCAGCAGCTGATTATTTCACAACATTGGCGAAAGGAGAAGCCGATTCGTTAAGTAGTGGTGAAATGGTATCAAGAATGGTATCAGCGTATGCCAAAATAAACTACGATTATCAGGATAAAATTTTATTGGAAGCGAATTTACGCATTGATGGTTCTTCCAGTTTCGGAACGAACAACCGATTCGGTTACTTCCCCGGAATATCTGCAGGATGGAGATTGTCAGAAGAAAATTTTTTGAAGGATGTTGAATTCATTAATGAGTTAAAGATAAAAGCAGGATACGGTGTTACCGGAAATGAAAATATAGAAGGATTTGCTGCATACAATACATACACTGGAGCCGATTATAATTTACGGGGAGCCATTAAGCCTTCTAATATTGGAAATGTCGATTTGAAATGGGAAACTAACCAGCAGTACGATGTAGGAATTCAATTCATGGGTGCCAGAAATCGCATCGGCGCTGAGGTAGACATTTATTTGAAGAATACTACCGACCTGTTCTACTTTAAAGAGTTACCATCAATTACGGGATATCCAGGAATTCTTGATAACCTTGGTGATATCGAAAATAAGGGGATTGACATAAGCTTGTTTTTCCGTCCTGTTAGTAAAAATTTGATTTGGGATCTAAGATTGAAGGTTAGTAAATACAAGAATACCGTTACCCGCTTGCCAGGAGGAGAATACACGATGGGATCAGATGGGTTCCAGGGTATGGCAAGAGAAGGGGAAGCCCTTGGAGTATTTTATGGATACAATGCCATTGGAATTTTCGACAATGCAGAAGAGGCTGCTGCCTATCAAAATTCATCTGAGTTCATGCCATTCGAAGCTGGAGACGTGAAGTATGAAGATTTGAATGATGACGGTATAATTAATGTTAATGATATGGGAATTATTGGGAACCCTCATCCCGATTATTTCGGAAGTATATTGAATACTTTAAGTTATAAAGGCTGGAAAATGGACCTTAATTTAACCTATTCTGTTGGTAATCAGGCCATGAATGCCACACGAAGAAAATTAGAATCCATGTCAAATTATTACAATCAGACTACAGCCGTAATAAACGCATGGCAGCGTGAAGGTGATGCCGCATCAACGAATATTCCACGAATTGCAATGGGCGATCCTGCCGGTAATACACGGAATTCAACAAGATGGCTCGAAGATGCCTCCTTTCTAAGATTGCAATTGTTAAGTTTATCATATGATGTGCCCGAAACCATCTTAGGAAAAATTGGAATGAAAGCCCTAACTGTTTATCTAAAAGGTCAGAATATTTATACATTCTCAAAATATCTGGGTTATTCACCTGATTTTGTAAGTGGTTATAATCCATTGTTATTTGGTATCGATACCGGAACTTATCCGGCTCCGCGTACCTTTCTCATTGGAGTAAAACTTGGGTTGTAAATTATTGATAACAGGAAAAAATTAAAATTATGAGATCCATGAATAAGTATACACTATTTGCACTTATGATGTTGTTGGCAGTACTAATGTCCGGGTGTGAAGAATATCTGGTTACTGATCCAAACGACAAAATATATCTCGATGATAACTTCACTTCATCTTACGATATTGATAATGCCGCACGTGGAATGTACGATGGCTTACAGGATTGCGTTGAAAAAATGTTTGTGTGGTCTGAAGTACGTGGCGATTTGGTGTGGCCTGGTACCGGTGCAAGTTGGGAGATTAAGGAGTTGAATGATCTCAACGTTTCAGGAAACAATAGGTTTACCGACTGGTCAGAATTTTACGATGTAATCAACCGAGCAAATTACATCATAAAGTATGCTACGAAAGTGGCTGATAATGACTACAATTTCGATGATGAGTTAGTGAGTCAATACGTTGCTGAAGCAATCAATGTTAGAGCATATACCTATTTCTGGCTGGTGCGAACCTTTGGCGATGTTCCGCTTATTTTGGAGCCCTTTGACGAGAATTATAAACAAACAAAAATAGATACCGTTTGGGCCAAAGATGGCTCCTACGAGTTGAAAGAAATGCCTGTTTATTTTGTTGATCCAACCTTTTCTGAAGTAATACTCGATACACTTGAAGCTCAATTGGCACGGGTTGAAGGCATTGAACGCACTTATCCGAGTGAGTATTCCAGTGAAAGTACAATCAATCCGGCCATTTATTCTTCTCGTTTTAAGGCTATTACGAATCTTGTTCTGCAAGCTGACATTAAGTTGTGGAGAAACAAGTTTAAAGAGGTAATTACCCTTACAAACAGAATTTTGGATTATAACCCTTTACAGTATAGTCTTGGAGATAACTCACGGGCACCTGTATGTTTTACCAGTGGCGGAGTTCCTGTTCAACGTTGGATAAATATCTTTACCGCTGGAGGTAGCCTGAAACCTGAAACAATTTTTGAAATACGTTTCCAATCCAGTACACCTGATTTAAATGTACTTCAACTTTATACTGAATTATTACCAGAAGAAGGAGGGCGATACATTGTAAGGCCATCACAAAAAGCCATCGATTTTTGGCAAGACGATAAATACTATAATCCAAAAGTGGATTATAAGCTTGATACCTGTGACATCATGAGAGGTTACAACGCATCGTTTATTGGCCAGTACGATAGCATCAACAAAAAGTGGATTGATCCTCAAATATTTAAGTTTTTGGTGAATGGTACTGATGGCATAAAAAGAAACGGCTTTGAAAGTGATTGTAACTGGATTGCCTACCGAATGGCAGAAGTATTGTGTATGAACTGCGAAGCCTTAAACAGAGAAGGAAACTACGGCGAGGCAGTGAGAAAATTGCAAGGTACATATCAAAGTTTTGCAGGAGTGGCAACCTATGGCTTAAGATCTCGGGTTTTGTTGGAAGAATACATTAAATCCACCGATAGTTCACCTACCGATAAATATGAACCAGAAACATTAATACTGGAAGAACGTGCCAAAGAACTGGCTTTCGAAGGAAAACGCTGGTTCGATTTGATTCGAATCATGCAACGTAGTGGACAATGGAGCTATATTCTTGATGAAATTGAAATGTCGGCACCCATAGGAAAGAAAGCTGCAATTCGGGCACAAGCAGAGAATCCTGAAAACTGGTTTTTACCGTACAATGAAAACGCCAGAAAATTCTTTGCAAATCCTGATTATCAAAATAAAACAGTTCAAAAAATTAAAGTAAATATGGGATTGTAGATTACTCGTGATTTGTAAATAGAATTGAGCGATAATTACAATATTACGATTGAGAAACGCTAATATGATTTAACCTGAAAAATGCACGCATTTTTCACTTTCCGCTATCATAAGCGGAAAGCCGAAAAAGTTTAAGTAAACTTTTTCGAGGGTTAACCCTCGATTCTGCCTAGGCAGAATCGGCCTTTGGTGCCTTATTCATAAAATTTATGAATAGGGCAGGTTAAAAATTAAACAATTACTAAGTATTTTGTATGTGCTTGTTTTCTTTTCGGCTTGCACAACAAAGACGAACGAAAAAGACCAATTTGATACAATCTGATACATTGCCGGCAAATTTGAGAATACATTGCAAAATATATGGTAAACCACAAAAATATTCCTGAAGATATGATTCCGTTATGGGATTACAATGTTAACGATGAGGGTTTTATCCCAGAGTGGAATTACGATGTTTCAGACTATCCTGAAATTCCAAGAGATGCTTCTGCTGCAGCAATTACTGCTGCAGCCTTATATAAATTGTCTACCTACTCAACTAAAAAAAAGGTATATCTGGATGCTGCGAATAAAATGGTAAACTCGCTACTATCTCCTAATTATTTAGCTATACATGGCAACAACAAATCTTTATGTTACAGAGCTATCTATTTGTAAATAGATAAATACATACTGAGTAGAAGTTCGAGTTGGTTAATCAATGGAAGAAGAGTGTGCAGCTCAAACTATAGGCAATAATAAGTTAAACTAAACGTACTAAAACATTGGTTAGCATGTTAGAATATCTATGTAACGTTGAAGAACAATGTGATTTTTATCAAATATATGGTATCTTCTTTGATTGTCCTGCAAAAAATAGATTAGGGAACTGTCCAGTAAATGAGGCGAAGCACCTTTCTTTTAAAGAGAAATTTATTTGGTTCAATGGACTTGATACCAAAAAGAAGAATTGTATTTTAGCACATCATGTCAATTGTTCCCATAAAAGGAAATGAATGGTAGTGTAATGTATAGTAAATTTCTTTGTACAGAATTAGAATACTAAAGTCCTTTATAGATTGAGGCTTCCGTATTTAAAATATGTACCCCGAATTTAAATATAAAATATCTCTCTAATTATCACGAAATTTCTTCCCGTCATTCGAACCCTCCAAATGCTGGCTAAAATTCATCCAGAAACTTTGTTACTATCCTAACGGCACATTTGAAAGAGACAATAAAAATTTAATATTACCAAAGGACAGTTATGTTGGTTTACGTTTTTCAAACAAGCCGTTAATCCACATTGAGAGTTTAGCCCTCCAAAATAAAAAATATCTGTTGATAACCCTTGTATTTATTAACAATTTGTGCAGTATGATTTTCTATGGTTCTGAATTTCAGTAAGTTTAGTTTTTGGTATTTTTGAGTTTTGAAATGTAGACCTACCTCAGGTATTGACATTTAACAAGTTAGGCCGTAAACTTGGGATATGTTCGTGAAGTCATTTTCAAAATATAATAAGACCACAAAGCAGCGGTACACTATTTACAGTTTATGCGAAAGTTACCGTATTGACGGCCACGTCCGACACCGTTCCATGATCTGTTTCGGGAAACTGGAGGAGCTGGACACCGAGGTGCAGATAAAACAACTAGGGAAGCGAGTGGAAGAGATGATAAAGCACGGCTCGGACACACTTGGTTTCGACATAGTTGATGAAAAAGTAGAAGAACTTGCCGCCCATTTCTATAACGAGATAAAAAGGAAAAAACGTTATGACATTAGCGACCGGGAGCATGAATGGGAAACGGTGGACATGTCGAGCCTGAAGAACAACGACGCCAGAGAGCTCGGGGGCGAATGGCTCTGCAAGCAAGCCTTCGACCAGTTGAAAATAGGCGATTTTTTGCGCGGGGACGGTTGGTCCGAAGAAAATATATCGCTGGCCTGTACGCATATCGTGAGCAGAGCGGTATATCCGGCATCGGAACTGAAGACTGCCTCCTATATAAAAGAGAACTCCGCCATTTGTGAGCTAACGGGCTTCGACCGGGGAAATGTGGGTAAGGACAGGCTATATGCCATATCGCACAAGTTGTACGCGGTAAAGGACCAGTTGGAACAATACCTTTCGCGGCAGACCAACGAACTGTTCGACCTGGAAGACAAAATAATATTATATGACCTGACCAATACCTATTTTGAGGGACAAATGAAAGGGAGCAAGCTGGCCAAGTTTGGCCGCAGTAAGGAAAAACGCCGGGATGCCCGGCTGATTGTCTTGGCCGTGGTCATTAACCGCGAAGGTTTTTTAAAATATTCCAACATTTTCGAGGGCAACATGTCCGACAGCAAAACCCTGAAAATCGTGATAAAAGCATTGAGCAAACAAACTTCCTTTACAGACCGTAAACCGATAGTGGTGATGGACGCCGGGATTGCCACCGACGACAACGTGGAGATGTTAAAACACGAGGGCTATGATTATATGTGCGTTTCTCGTTCCAACCTTAAAGACTACCGGGCAGACACGGACAGCGACCCGGTTGTGATAAAGGACAAAAAGAATCAGCCGATAGAACTTTTAAAGGTACGCTGCCAGGATAACGACGACAATTACCTTTGGGTGAAAAGCCATGCCAAAGCTTTAAAAGAAAACAGTATGAACGGGTTGCTGTCTCAGCGGTTCGAGGAAGGTATCCAAACAATAAACGCGGCCCTGAACAAAAAGGGGGGGACAAAGAAACTGGACAGGGTACATCAAAGGATAGGGCGTTTGAAACAGAAATACCCATCGGTACACAAATATTACCACATCATAGTTTCCGACGACAAAAACGGTGTGGCCACACAGGTAAGGTGCGAGCACAAGAAAGGTCAGGACCTTGGCAAAAAAGCGGGCATCTATTTTTTAAGGACATCGCTAGACGGAGAAGACGAAAAAACATTATGGTTAATTTATAATATAATCAGAGAGGTGGAAAGCACTTTTCGGGTCTTAAAATCAGACCTCGACCTGCGTCCTATATATCACAAGACCGACGATGCCTCCATGGCACATTTACACTTGGGACTGCTTGCCTACTGGTTGGTATCGACAATCAGATACCAGCTAAAGCAAAAAGGCTACTGCTCGGATTGGAGAGAGATCCGAAGGATAATGAACACGCAAAAGTGTGTGACAACGAATATCACCAACATCAACGATCAGGTATTATCGGTTCGCAAGTGTACCGAGCCCACATCTAAAAAAAAAGAAATATATGACCTGATGGGTTATAAATATGTCCCGTTTTACAGAAAAAAATCTGTAGTCCTACCTGCGGAAATTTTTGAAAATGATTCAACTTAATTTCAGGAAGTTACGGAGCAAACCGTGCAAAACGGGTTAAAATAGTGCTAAAACCAATAATTGAATTAAAGGGACTTCTTAAATCATGGACAATAATCAAAAAAACCCAAGTAAAAACCAACATTATTAATGCGTAGGCAACAATAAGATAAAAGTTAAAATTATGATCAGCATCATTGTTTTGCAAATCCTCTTTTTCATATACTCTAATTGATTTTTTTGCCACATAGCCTGCCCCGAACTTGATTCGGGGGAACTCGCCATTACAATCATTCCCCCTCCCGCTGAGGCGGGACAGGTTTTGTGAGAAGCAACTCTCATAGCCTGCCCCGACCCTTCGGGGGCTCGTTTCATATACTTTCCATTCATTCTTAATTTCGATGAGTTTTCCTGTATTACGTAATTCCAAAATACCTGCATTTAAAGTACGTCATGGAAAACATCCACATTGCACCTACCGATAATTTCAAAGAACTTTTGCCGCAATTTATTGACAAAACCATACTTTAGTAATACGCCTTTGCTCCGGCGGATACTGTGCAACTTTATATTTAGAATCATTATTGAATGAAATATTTCAATAATGAGGATAGGTAATTAAAAAAGCTATTACTGTTAGCTGGGAGAGGGTTGGTGAGAGGCACGAAATGCGAACCCGTGAGGTGAAATTTCAGGTCGGAAACCAAAACCGTAAAAGTGGGAATAGAGAGGCTCTTTGGGAGAGTCAAATGGAAGTCGATATCCCCGGGGGATTGCTTGAAAGTACAACAGGTGGACCAAACAGATGGGAAAGGAACTGTAATCCTGCTGCATGGATCTCGTTTACAGACCCGGATGGAAAAAATGGCATGTTGAATAAAGCTTTTTCTGATTATAATGGCGGAGGTCGTGGAGTATCATTTATCAAATGTACCAATTTCTTTTTGTTCGATTTATGGCAAAGTGATTTTACGAATGACATTCGAAATGCCCCACACAATATTGTAAGGGATCTTGTTTTTAACAATCCAGCATCGGCTTATTATGGTAAAAGTGCAGTTAATCCTGATGGTACGTCAAATAGCCCAACCTGGCAAAATCAGAATTGGAGATGGTATCCGTTCCCATCAAAAACGACAACTCCAGGTCAACATCCTGATGCGCTTTATGAGAATATAGAATTGGGTATATTAAAAACAGGAGCCGGAGGTACCTACCATGATATGTATCTGTTGCGTTTAGCAGAAACTTATTTATTAAGGGCTGAAGCTTATCTTGGAAAAAATGATAAAGTGAATGCTGCTAATGACATCAATGTAGTTCGGGCTCGTGCAATGGCAAATCCTGTGGCCGATGCAGCAGTAACTCTGGATTATATTTTGGATGAACGTGGCAGAGAACTGGTATACGAAGAACAACGTAGGCTTACCTTATCGCGTACTGGTAAATTGGTTGAACGTGTACGTCTTTATAATCCTCAAAATGCAGGTAATATTCAGGATTATAATGCTTTATTGCCTATTCCGGCAGCTGAAATTGAAGCCAATAAAGATGCAGTGCTAGAGCAAAATCCTGGTTATATTCAATAGTTCACTTAGTTTGATCAATTTAGAAATAGACCTCATCGATTTGGTGGGGTCTTTTCAATTCAATCTCTGCTGAAGTGGTTTTGCTTATTGCCAGTTCCATCTAACCTAGTCAATGGCTCATGGCCAGGGCGTCCGCTTACAGTCATAAAAAAGCTTCATCTGTTTTTACGCGAGTTTAGGCAAATATAGGTCAATACATTGCAAATAGGATGAAAATTATCCCCACTTATTATATTTAATTTTGTCTTATTAACTAATTAATATAAATTATCATGAAAACAATTTTTACTTTATTATTTGCTGCTTCAGCAATGTTTGCTCAAGCACAAAACAGATTGGTTGTTACACGTGTTGGCGATGGAACAACTGCTTTAGCAGGTAATACTGCGAAAGTAACTCTTATGGAGTACACTTCTGCCGATATTAAACAAACACAATCTACAGGCGTTGTTGAATTAAGTAGCACAGGTGTCGATAAATTAACATTGGCAGGCCCCTTAGGTGCTACAAAATCAGAAGGTCAATTAGGGTTGTCAACTGATGGAGCTTACCTGCTTGTACTAGGTTACGATCAAGAACCTGGTGTCGCTGCTGATGGAATTGGAGCAGCTGCCAGAACGGGCAACAAATTAGTTGCGAGAATAGCCAATGATGGAACGGTTGATTACAGTACAAAATTCTCAAATTTAGGTACATTTCATAGTCCTAGAAGTGTTGCCAGTGTGGATGGTTCAGCTTTTTATGTAAATATCGAGGGTGGTACTAATCAAATAGGATATGTTGCATTAGGCGGTACAGCTCTAACAGGTATTGGTACAGTTGGAGCAGGAGCCAGAACTGTTAATATTTATGGCGATCAGTTATATGCAATACCGAATTATAATAATATGGTGTATAGTACTCCTGCATTACCTACCGAAGCAGGTGCTACCGGTACAACTATCTTTAATCCTAATACTAGTGTGGCCGGTTTTACAATGTTAGATATGGATGCCACCGCAGATTGGAATGGTACAGGTCTTGATGTTATATATATAGGTAATTTAGACGGTAATTTTCTTAAATGGTATTGGAATGGTACTGATTGGGTTGCTGCCGGAACTGCTTATGGTAGTGTATCTGGAATTACAGTAGTAAAAGATGGGGCAAATGCTCGCATTTATGCTGTTAGCGGTAATGGAACTGTAAGTAATAATTGTTTAGTTGCCTTAACTGACGATAAAGGTTATAATGGTGATATTACCGATTTAGTTGCCGACACATTGGCTACTGCAGGTGAAAACTACGCATTTAGGGGTGTTGCTGTATCTAATTTTTCAGGGACAGTAGCTGTTAAAGAAACTAAAGCTGCAAAAGCAAGTATTAAAGTGTTCCCTAATCCTGCATCTGAAGTAATTCAAGTAACTGGTATTACAGGTTCAACTGTACAATTAAGCTTAGTTGATTTAAACGGACGTGTTGTACTTACAAAGGAATATTCGGATGCGGCGATAGTTGAATTAAATGTACAATCAATAGCAAAAGGAACATATGTTCTGAAAGTAGTTTCGGATAAAGCAGTTGTATCAAGCTTGGTGGTGATTCAGTAATTATCGCTTTACCAATGTTTGACCTATAATTTATACCATGTCAGCAACTCTGTGAGTTGCTGACTGTTTTTCTTATTTTAAAGTCTTGAATAATCTTGTGCAAACATAGGTCTAGTCTTTGCAAATTCGCTGCAGTTGATTGCTATCAGTGGTTTCTTTTTTTTGGGGATACAAAAAGCAATTGGAAAATCCATATTGTATTTCATTCTAATTACCCATTTGTTTCATTAATGAACTTGTGAAAATTGAACCAGAACAGATTATTGCCTTTGGCAAACTGGTAAATAAAAAACTATTATCACATTATAATATGTTGCAATTTAATCAAATACTACTTTCCATTTTTTCTGTTGTCGTTTTGACTAGTAATCTTAATGCGCAAAACAAGGAAAATGTGCGCACTCGTGAAATAATCCTTCGTGCATTTGCAAAAGGGGAACAATACATGGATATCAGTACTTATCCCAGTACCGTACTGTTGCACGGAATGAGCGAATTCTCAATTTTAAATGGCGCCCCTTCAACCTACATTCCGAATTTTGCCTTATCTGAATATTACTGGACAGAATATACGCAGGCGAAATACGATATGCGCCGTTTGCTGGGTGATTTGGGGCACGACATTGAAACTTCTGTTTTCACTATCATCAACAATTATTACAACTGGGGCGACCGGGCAGTATTAAATACAAAAGGTTTGATTCAATCCGATATTACCATGGCTGCCATCCGTCCGAAAGTGGCGTATTATGCAGTGCAAAACATAGCATCCATTTTCGATAATAACATGGAACTAATCTCCGGTTTTAATTATTCTACTACAAATCAGGAATCGATGTCGGTTTATGGTTATCAAAACAAAGCAACTCAAACGCCAATGGTTGTGCTTTGGTTTGATGGAAAAAATGTTACCAATTCATTTGAAACAAAGCCATGTCTATTAAGCTTGAAAATATGAATTTTAAAAACCCTGTTTGGGTTGATATGATGACCGGGTCCATTTTTGAAATACCAAAGTCACAATGGAGTAATACCGGAAGTAGTTGCACTTTTGATATTCCTCTATACGATTCTCCTGTATTATTAACAGAAAAGAAGTTTTTAATAAGATAAGATTTAGTAAATGAGATTGAAAACAAATTTTTTAAAAGTGCGACTGGTGGTACTTATCGCAGTCATCTTCATGTTGATGATACCATTATCAACCTGTTTTGCACAGAATTCTGAAATTGAACAATCTATTTCTAAAAACAGGAAAGGTGAGTTGATAATTAAAGCTAAACCCGGCTCGAAGGTAAATATTGAACAAATCTCTCATGAATTTTGGTTTGGATGTGCTTTAAGCGACCAAATGTTTAATGGTTCGGCCTCAGATGACGATGTTAAAAAATACAAGGAAAAATTTCTGGAAAACTTCAACTCGGCAGTTACTGAAAACGCTGTGAAATGGGCAAACATGGAGCGAGAAAAGGGAGAGGTAAAGTATTCGGGGATTGATGCAATATTGGATTGGACCGAAGCAAACTCCATACCAATAAGAGGTCACAATCTGTTTTGGGGCGTTCCTGAATTTGTACAATCCTGGGTAAAAGAATTATCTGATGTGGAGTTGGAGCAAACGCTGAAGAACCGCGCTGAAACTGTAACTGCCCGTTATAAGGGACGGTTTGTTGAATACGACCTCAATAATGAAATGATTCATGGTAATTATTACGAAGAAAGATTAGGCTCCGATATTACTAAGAAAATGGCACAATGGGCTCAGAATGGTGATCCCGAAAT
>JAGXIO010000050.1 GCA_024635555.1 Saccharicrinis sp. | reverse complement strand
GATTATTGGTAGTTGGTGCTGAAGTCAACGTTATGGTAGCGTCTGTACCAACAGTTACCGTACCCGTGGCTGTTGGTTTGGCACAAGGACCAACGGTGGTTACCGTATAGTTAAAGCTCGTTGTTGGGGTTCCACTGATAGTGAAGACACCCGCATTAAATACACCAGTAACTCCGGACGGCAATCCGGTAACAGTAGCATCGGTGCCTCCTCCGCCAATAGCGTAGGTGATAGGGACAAGGGGCGAGCCAGCACAAATTGTTTGATTATTGGTAGTTGGTGCTGAAGTCAACGTTATGGTAGCGTCTGTACCAACAGTTACCGTACCCGTGGCTGTTGGTTTGGCACAAGGGCCAACAGTGGTTACCATATAATTAAAGCTCGTTGTTGGGGTTCCACTTATAGTGAAGACACCCGCATTAAATACACCCGTAACTCCGGTGGGCAATCCGCTGACCATGGCGCCCGTGCCGTTGCCGCCGATGGTGTAGGTGATCTCGGCAATGGCAGTTCCACCACAAACCATTTGCATATTGTTGCCGGAAGTCAAGGTAAGGGTAGCATCCGCAGCCACCCTAATTATTCCAGTGACCGATGGGCCTGTACATGACCCAGTGACAGTGACCATATAATTAAACTCACCATCGACGGTAGGTGTGCCGGTTATGGTAAAGATGTCACCACTAAATGATCCTGTAACTCCGGCAGGTAATCCGGATACTGTGGCACCCGTGCCGCTACCTTCAATTCTGTAGGTGATATCCGTGATTGGGTTATTTACGCAGAGGGTTTGTGCATCGTTGCCCGACGTCAAGATAATGGTACCATCCTCTTTAACGTCGATTGTTCCCTTTGCAGTGTCATTGTCACATGGCCCGGTGGTGGTTACGGTGTAGTCATATTTCGCCGGAGCTGCAGTGGGGGTGCCGCTGATGGTAAAGCTATCATCCGTGAATTCACCCAGTAAACCCAGGGGAAGTCCGGTAACCGTAGCCCCCGTACCGCTACCACCAATGGCATAAATGATGTTGACTATGGCCGTGTTACGACATACCTTCAGCTTGTTATCGCCTGAGGTCAACAATATCGTTGCCTTGCTAGGTACCTTGGTAATGTAATCCTCTTTAATCTCCTCAAGATCTCCTAAGAATGCACGATTAATTACAAGACTAACCGTGCTCGGTCCCGTCCCGCTATAGGTTACCGTATGCGGCCCCTTGGTGGTCGCGTCTGACGGATTTGCTCCGTCTCCAAAGTCCCATTTGTAACCTAATATAAGAAATTCCGTAGATGCATCAGTAAAGGTAACGGTACTTCCAGAACAAACGGTAGTTATATCAGCAGTAAAGTCGGCTTTTTGTGCCAGCAAAGCATTAGAAAACAATAACAACAGAAAACCTACAAAAAATGAAATAATCTTACTTTTTGTTGATTTTGCTATTATTGTTGTATGTGTAGATTTCATAAAAGTAGCGGTTGCAGATTATGAGCGAGGTGGGGACCAAAGCCTCTGGAAAAAATGTGCTGTAATGTTTGTTTGAATAACCTATTTACACCTTAAAAAGCTACAATAAAGTTCTGTTTCATTGCACAACTTCGTCGGGTCAGTCACAAAATACATGTGTCTGTCCGGACTGAAAATAAACCTTAATTTTATTGCTTATGGATAAGCTATCGGCAGATATAACCTAAGATTGAAACTCAATCAGCTATCCATGCCCAAATCTAAATAAAATCAACAGAAACGTAACAAAAATAAAAGGGTTCTTTTATGGTATTTGATTAACGGCACTGTTTTTTAGCCATGTAGTTAATTTTTGAATTTAAAAGAGCAATTCACACCTTAATATCTTAATACATCCACCCTACATCACATTTAACATTGAGCCGACCTATCGAATGATTTGTTTGTAAATTTCACTGTATTTTGGTGCAATTTTCTCCCATGTGTAGTTTATCATTAACGTTTCAAAAGCTTTGCTGGTCTTTGCATTCTGATTTGATGCATTCGCAAAAAACTCCTTTAATTTGGATGCTAGGTCAAGTTCATCCTCAGATTTAAAAAACTCCACCTCATCCTTATTAAAAACCGCTGTATTCGCCGAAATATCGCTACAAACAATTGGCACCTTAACCATGGCTGCTTCAAATAGCATAATCGACATCGCCTCAGTTAGAGAAGGGAAAACAAACAATTTAGATGTTTTTACTAGCGACAGTAATTTTACTTTATCTTTAATTATCCCAACAAATTCAACATTTAATCCATTTGCCAACGCTCTAATTTTCTTATCATAGGTAGGCATTTGATCCATATTGCCAACAACCTTTAATCGCCCCTTATAATTTATATGCTTAAGGGCTTTCAATAAAATATGCAATCCTTTAAGCGGGATTATACGTCCTGCCGCAAATATGATTACATCCTCTGAATTCGCTTTTATCTTATCTAACACTGAAAGCAATGCCGTATCTATACCATTGGGAATATAAACAATTTCTTTTTTATACAAGGAAGTATATTTTTGTTGTAATGGTTTTGCTACTACAACAAATATACTGGAAAAACGAATAGCTATATTTTCGTTGAGCATAAAAAACAATTTTACCCACCAAGGCCATTTGGAATTTTCTTGCGGACGGGCATGTGAAGTTAGCACCACCTTATATTTTAACCGCAAAAAAGGCAATATAAAAGCACCGTCGGTATGATGCAAATGTATCAAATCGTAATTTGCTTTAAAAAGAACATGCCAGCACGACTTTATATAATAGATTAAAATATTCAATTTCTTTATCGAGAATGATTTAAAGATAAGCTGCTCAACATCCTCCATTTGATAACTTGAACTTGCATGCGTATCTACGGATAGAACAATAAACTTAAAAGACTGGTGTAATTGTGCGATAATATTTTGCCCAACCGTTGCTGCGCCTCCAAAAGCTGGTAAACCTTTTAGTCCAATAACGGCTATTGACTTCTTTTTCTGGTCTTTATTTTTCATAAACATTTCCTAACCCAGCGTATGTATGCTATATCTTATATCCCTTTAAACCATTATCTAACAATGCGTACAAACCCGACAATTGCATTTTCAATACACTCAACGAGGTTAGTGCGTTTACTGTTATTCGGGGCAATTGCGAGGATTCTTCATGTTTTTTTAAATTTCCAAGAACTGTTGTTACTGCGGTTTCAAAACCTATCTGACTCACTAGCTGCACATCTCTTTTCCCAACTTCTTTTCTACTGCCAAAAGGATACGCAAAATGAGGTATTTTTTTTTCTAAGATAAGTTCCAGCTCGTCTTTTGAACCTTTTATCTCTCTATAAGCATCCTCATTTGTTAAACTTTTTAGCGCGATATGCGATATGGTATGTGCACCAATAGTTACCAAGCGATCATTGCATAAGGTTCTAATTTCATTCCACGATAAACTATATTGTTTTGATATTTCTTTCCAATCCATCCCCTTTTCAGCCAGAATCTCTCCAAATTTAACCAAAGGCAAGCTGCCATTGTTAATCGCCTCTCTTATGGTAAAAAATGCTATTTCCTTTAGTCTATCTGTTTTAGTATTCTGAAAAAATTCAAATGTGTCGGTTTTTATACGAATAAAATCTTCCCTTAATAAAAGCTCTTCCAGTAAATACCACCAAACAAAGGCATTTCCATTGGGAAAGGAATTTTGTATGTAAATAGCAAAAGGACAATTAAACTTTTTAAAAATGGGATACGCAAAATCAAGATTGTCTTTATAACCATCGTCAAAAGTAAATACCACAAACTTCTTAATGCCTTTCCGATAATCTTCAACCTGATCTAACGAGATGATATCATATTTACGATTTATGAAAAAAACTATTATCTCCTCCAGCTTTTCGGGCGTAATTTCAAGACTCAAATGATTATGTATCCGCTTCCTACAATCGTTGGGAACTACCCTATGAAACATGAGGATATGTCCTCGACCACCCATAAAAAATGAGAGCATGCGATTAATGCCTAACCCTACTAATAAGGGAGACAAACGAAAAGCCAGTAGCTTTAAATAATAATTAATCATTATTAAAAAATTTACCTCTCATTAAAATCGGTTGAAATTTTTGATATATTTTCCCGAGTTTTTCCGACGAAGTAAAAACCCCTTCCAATTTATATGTTTCTTCCTTGCTCAAAGGATGGAAATTTATTAGCATAAAAGCATATAAAATACCAAAGATAGCACTACCTACCAACCATCCAATCAGCGTTTGAAAATAGATATAAAAAGGCAAACTCCCCGCCCCTAACAATAGGAATAACATCCCATATCGGGATAGTATGCTTCGAGGATATTTTATGGGTACGTATCGACGCAACAGGATGAGCATAAATAGGTTTTTAAAAAACTCTCCCAAAACCGAAGCTAACGCAACACCAAGTATTCCAAACCATTTCATAAAATAAATTCCAGCCACAATACTAAATACAACGATTACCCTGGAATACAAATTTATCTCTACCCTTTCCTTAAGTTGAATGACCAGGTTAAGGGGATAGAAATAACCATTGATCAATATTCCAAGTAAAGAAACACAAGTAACCCAATAAGCAGGCAAGTATTTTTCATCAAATATATTAATGATGACTCCCTTGCCAAATATCAAGAAATACAACACCGGAAACATAAACAAAGGCATTAATACTTTAACCGCAAACATATAAAAATCATTTATTTCTTTATGGTTATCGGAATAGGCGAAGCGTTTAAAAAAAATGGGTTTTAATACGGACTCGAACTCCCTAAAAGGCAATATCTTATAAAATATCTCAAATATCTTAAGTGCAAAGCCGTATAATCCTACAAAAAATGGTGATGACATGGCAGCAATAATATAATGATCGCTGGTTTTACCTATAATGCCATAACCCAATTCGGAAAAAAAGGATAACATGTAAAATCGAGAAATTCTACCTTTTATGGTTAAGGTTAAAGATGTATCGGAAGGGTTGTTCGTTTTGATCAGCTGTTTATAAATACCTGTTATAACAAACAAAACAAAAATCAAGGATGCAATGGCTTCGATGTAAAGCAATAAGTTAACTGTTATTCTATTCAGCATAATAAGATAGGCCGAAGCTCTGAAAATAACCACCAGCACATTGGCTTTGGCACTCAATGGGTGTTTTAGGAAGGAGGATATGATGGTCTCGGAAAGGACTTTAAGGGCATAGAACAATACAAAAACAAAAAAAGCTATGATGTGCGTATCAAAATTATCAATGTTAAAAAAATCTGAAAAACCAACCTGAAATATTGATAACAACACAGAAAATAAAAACACCATGACAAATGCCAGCGAAACGGAATACAACAACAGTTTTCGCACTACAGAAAAGTGCCCGCCTTGCGTGAGTTCGGGCACATATCGTAACAAAACATTTTTAAGTGGGCTTAATATAAATAGCTGATAAACAACAAATAAACCAAATATAAAAGTATAAGTTCCATATACTTCAACGGGTAATTTACGAATAACAAGCACGGTAGCAAACAAACCCAATATTTGGGTGATAATTGTACCAGCGTAAACCCAAAGTGTATTATCAATTAACTGCTTTTTATGTGACACAGACATTTGGCGTATTATTATAGTTGCGTTTTATATTATCCTGCCCGATATACTTCTTCCGGCCCATTAAACCTAGCACAACATATTTTAGGTAATAAATTTTAAGGCTAAATTCATCGACATCCCAGAAGTCACTAGATATATACGCTGAATGTGACGGTTAATTTTGAAATTAAGAGCCATGAAAAAATCAACCGCATCCATAACATGCGCAGCAAAATTTTCTTTCCAAATGGTTTGTTTTGGAATTAGCAAAGCTAAACAATTCGCACTATACCCACATACTAAAAATACATGTGTAAACATCAAAAATATGCCCTTACATCAAAATTATCTCGTTCGGCATCTTAATTTTCCTTGTGTTTACAATAAGTTGAACGAAAGCTCCATTCGGAGCTAACTTTAAAATTCGTAACTTAAGGTATTATTCATAAATACATTAAGTCATGAAAAAAAAACATTACGTACTCAAGTACTAAGGGAGATG
>JAGXIO010000004.1 GCA_024635555.1 Saccharicrinis sp. | reverse complement strand
CATGAAACTGACTTCAAACGCTAAGCACAAAGGACTATTGCTTCGAGCATGTATATGAAAATTTAATTTCTTGGCGTTAACAACTTTAATTAATTAGCTCATTGTCAGCAAATAATAAAATTATAAACATATGAAAAAAAATATCTACATCTTAGGCATTCCATGCAGATGTAAGCCAGTATTGCAAAGAAAGATAAAAACCGGTTAGCAATAATACAATAGTCAAAAAAAAGCCATATAGATTTGTTAGATTCAAGCAATGAATAAAATCGTATTATTTACCATAGGAACACTCTTTGCAACAAGCTTAATTAGTGCACAAAAAGTTAATCCTCCTGCGGGTCGCATTGCCATAGTTGCCGATGGAAACTCGCCCGACCCCGACGATTTAGGAGGAACATCTGTTTCTTTGGCACTTTTGCGTTCAGCAGGATTAGAGAACAGACTCGTGCATTACTCACATTGTTGCGACCTAGTAGTGGTGCAAAGGATTTCGGAAGCTGCGGAGCACGAAAGGCATGCTATGATGCAAACTACCTGCGATGGAACCGCACGACGCTGGGGAGGTTTTGAACATATCACTTTTTACGATGCTAAATGGCAATTAGAACAAACTATCAAAGATTTGAGTAAAGCCATCAATGCTTCTTCAGCAGATGACCCGCTGTGGATAGTTGAAGCGGGGGAGCCTGACATCATCGGTTTTGCGTTGGAAGCCACACCCAAAGAAAAACACAAGTTTGTTAAAGTGATTTCCCATCATCCCGCCAACGACGATGCAGGAGACTTTTACACGTGGCAAGATATTTTGAATTTTGGAGTGGAAGAAGTTCGTATTCCCGACCAAAATATCAAACTAAAAGTTGAAGAGAGTCAATGGGATTGGGCCATGAACCATCCCGACGACCGTATTCAATTTGTGTGGTTGATGGGTAAAATGGCCGAAGTGGATGATGTAGTGAAATTCCAAAAAGGAAAATGGGATTGCTCCGATGCGGGAATGGTACTTTATTGGATAACAGGTGCCAATGTAAATGATGGTTTAAAACAAGGAACCGTTGATGATATTAAATCCTTGCTGATTGATTACCTAGCAAAAAATCCAAAATAGTTTATACTTATTTATAAAAAACAAAACTTAAAACTTATGAAACTAAACTTATCTTTTCTATTTATTGGAGCGATTTTAATTATGGCAGCTTGTCAGCCTTAAGCGTCTAAAGACAATACGGAATGTGGTAATCTAAAGGCAGAGGATTTCCAAAGTAAGACGGAGGGCAGTAATACCAATCTTTATTTCCTTAGTAATGGCGACATATCTGCCGCTATAACCAATTATGGGGGACGCATTGTAAGCTTATGTGCTCCAGGTCGCGATGGTAAAATGGCCGATATTGCATTAGGGTTCAATAGTATCGATGGTTATTTGGGGGCGCATGAAGTATTCCAAGGTGCGTTGATAGGACGTGTTGGTAACCGTATTGCCAAAGGAAAGTTTACAATAGATGGACAAGAATACACGCTACCGCTTAACAATGGCCTTAATCATTTACATAGTGGACCCGGTGGTTTTTTTAATGTAGAATGAACTGTTAAATCGTCCAATGATACCTCCATAGTATTAAGCTATTTGTCAGAAGACGGTGAGATGGGTTATCCGGGTAACTTGAATGTACAGGTAACCTACAGCTTAAGTGCTGAAAATGAATTAAAAATCGACTATTTAGCCACAACCGATAAAGCTACCCCGGTAAACCTCACCAGCCATCCTTTCTTTAACCTTGCAGGCGAAGGTAGCGATGCCAGCATCAACAATCATTTGCTTACCATTAATGCCGTCATGTTTACTCCCGTTGACAGCACCATGATACCCTTCGGTGAAAATGTACCTGTAGAAGGAACGCCTTTTGATTTTAGGCAAGCCAAAGCAATCGGAGCCGATTTAGCACAGCTGGATAACAATGAGTAGTTGAAAAATGGTTTAGGTTACGACCACAATTTTGTGCTTAATAAAGACGAGGAAGGAACTATGACTTGGGCAGCAACGGTTGTGGAACCTATCAGCGGTCGTAAAATGGAGGTCTTTACCGAAGAGCCAGGCATGCAGTTTTACGGCGGTAATTTTTTGGATGGCTCTGATTCAGGAAAATCTGGCAAGCCTTATGGTTTTCGCGAATCGTTTGCTTTGGAAACACAACATTTTCCCGATTCCCCAAACCAGGCAAATTTCCCATCCATAATCTTAAATCCGGGTGAGGTTTATCGCACTGCCACTATTTACAAGTTTAGCATAGAGCAGTAAGAGATGTCCAATTTGTAAAGCCTATTCGATGAGCTTTTGATATGTGCATCAAGAATATGTGACAACTAATGATAAAAAAGTAAAGGGAGACTAATAAGCCTCCCCTTATTTTTATTGATTTTTATACTCAACACTTCGTTATATTTTTGTAACTATCTGAATATTAGAGCTTCTGCTAAGTTACGCGATTTTCGCTAACCCCTTGATAATATAGCGCTTGTAAATAAGTCTAATGTCTATTATCTAAAATCTAACGGTCTATTGTATACTGTGAAAACAGGAAAAATCAGAAGATTAAATCTGATTCATTACCAGTAGGTTGTTTAAACTTAAAAACCAAACAGCGATTTCATCTTTGCAAATACTTCTGTGTTATTATAAATGCCTGCAAAATTATCAGCACCTGCACCATAGGCAAATACGGGTACCATAATAGCAGTATGGCCTCCAGTAGTATAATTTGCGTTTACTTTACCTTCCGTCATGCTTCCTCCTTCTATGGCCATACCTCCCGTTTCGTGGTCGGCAGTAACAATTACCAGGGTTTCTTTATTCGAGGCTGCAAACTCCAAAGCCTTACCGACGGCACGGTCGAAATCAAGTGACTCTTGCACAATGTATTCGGTATTGTTTGCATGTCCGCCCCAATCAATCATTGATCCTTCAACCATTAAAAAGAAACCTTTTTTATTATTTTGAAGAACCTGGATTGCCTTTTGCGTTGCCTCGGGCAGCATGTTACCGCGGTTAGGATAAACTTCGTTGTGTTTTTCTGAAGTCAGGATAGCGAGCAATCCCGATTCCACACCTTTTGATTCCTCAACAGAATTATATACTTGATAGTTTTTTTGTTTAAGTTCATCTACCAAGTTTCGGCCGTCTTTACGTTGGGTGAAAAAATCTTTTCCACCACCAATAAATACATCAATTTCCACCTTCAGGAAATCTGCTGCAATATCTTCGTACAGATTCCGATCTGGAACGTGGGAAATAAACGATGCGGGTGTGGCATGGGTTATGGCCGATGTAGATACCAACCCTGTTGCCAATCCATTTTTCTCACTTATTTCTAATATAGTTGGGATAGTCTTTTTGTTTACATCAACCCCAATCGCTCCATTGTAAGTTCGTTGTCCGGTTGCCAAAGCTGTTCCGCCTGCACCTGAATCAGTAATATAATTATCCGCACTTTGGGTTTGGCTAAAACCAACATGGGGCATTTGGCTCATGTTTATCGTTCCCTTGTTGGCAGTAATGGCCGAAAACACCTGCGCTACACCCATTCCGTCGCCAATAAGCAAAATGATATTTTTAGGTTTCTTTTTAAACTTAGCATTTTGAGGGAGATCGACCACGGAATAAAATTCCGTATTTTCAAAATATTTTTTTAAATCTTTGTCTTTGTAATCCTCTTGTGCATTGGTGCTAACAACAACTGCCAATAAAAAAAGAAATGTTAAAAAAAGATGTTTCATAATAAATAGTTTTTCCAAATTATTTTTGTGATTTATAAAATGGCTGATTTAAGTCCAGCAGACTCAACAAATGTAGCGTATTTAGTGCCACTTTAGCTCATTACTTTTATTTGAATTTTGTAAAGATAAATATTTTAACGTGATGATTAAACTTATAATAGTTGCCTAAGCGTATGGATTTGTATTTTTACAATAGCAATTTGATGGGCTTTTTTTTGTTCCCTTGTGTATCTCTCAAATAAAATCCAACAGTAAAATTGCAATCGTACGGAATTGCTAACTATCTTTTTTATATTTGCCATTCAATTGAGTTTAATATTTAGATTACTCGTTGCACTAGGCTTTGCAGGTTGGTTTTCTGAATCTATTAATCTCATAATCTTTAATCTATTAAACCACTAATCGAATAATCAAATACAATGAATATAGCTTTAATAGGGTATGGCAAAATGGGCAAGGAGATAGAAAAAATTGCCATTGAACGAGGTCATACCATTACTGCCAGAATTGATATGCAGACTGAAGATACTTTTGATGGAGAAGGTTTTTCTTCTGCCGATGTTGCCATTGAATTTACTATTCCGGATGCGGCATACAATAACTTTGTGGAGTGTTTTAAACGCAATAAGCCGGTGGTGTCGGGAACCACAGGTTGGCTTCATAAAATAGACAACATAAAGGATCAGTGTCAGAATAATGGGCAAACTTTTTTTTATGCCTCCAATTATAGCGTTGGGGTTAATATTCTTTTTGAGATAAATAAAAAGCTGGCTCAACTGATGAATGGAGTTTCGGGGTACGAGGTTAGGATGGAAGAAACCCATCACATCCATAAAATGGATAGTCCCAGCGGAACGGCTATTACCCTCGCTCAGGGAATCATTGACAATTTGGACAGTAAAAAAAGTTGGACAGAAGATAATAAGCCCAACGATGAGGAAATATATATCGAGGCCTTCCGTGAGGATGAAGTGCCCGGCATTCATACCGTTATCTACGAGTCGGAAGTAGATGAGATAAAGATTCACCACAGTGCTAAATCACGAAAAGGATTTGCCTTGGGAGCTGTATTGGCGGCCGAGTTTACCGCTAAAAATAAAGGTATGCTCGGAATGGGCGATATGCTTAAATTTTAATTTAAAAAAAATAATTATGCCAAAAGTTTCTGTTGCTACATGGGTGCGTTTTTCCATTGCAGCGCTTGTATATTCGTTATGGGTTATTTGGTTGGGTAGCTGGTGGTTACTAATTGGTGTGGCCGTAATATTTGATATTTATATCAGCAAAAAAGTGCCCTGGGATTTCTGGAAGAGAACCAAAGATGGTGAAAAGCCCAAAGCCTGGATAGAGTGGGCGGATGCCCTAATATTTGCTCTGGTGGCGGTTTATTTTATCAATTTATTTTTATTCCAAAACTATAAAATACCTACATCGTCGTTAGAAAAAACATTGTTGGTGGGCGATCATCTATTCGTGAGTAAGATGAGTTATGGGCCGCGCATACCGCAAACGCCTCTCTCATTTCCCTTGTTGCAAAATACAGTGCCTATACTTAATACGAAATCGTATTCCGAATGGCCGCAATGGGAGTATCGCCGATTAAAAGGTTTTGGTGAGGTGGAGAATGACGATATTGTGGTTTTTAATTTTCCAACAGGAGATACCGTACCAACAAAGTATGTAAATCCCGATATTTATATTTTATCTCGTAATCAGGGTATGGTGCTTGCAAATTCCAATATGCAATTGATGGAAGGACTAGAAAATGCAAGCCAGTGGGAAATCAACAATAGGTTTCGAGAGTTGGGAAAGCAGCAAATTATGCTTAATCCTGAATATTATGGCGAGGTGGTTTATCGTCCGGTAGACCGCAGAGATAACTATGTAAAAAGGTGCATAGCTATTGGGGGCGATTCTTTGGAGATACGCCATAATCAGGTATACATCAATGGAATAAAAGCAGAAAATCCGGAAGGTTTACAGCATTTTTATAATGTAATAACGGATGGTACTACGCTAAATGCCAGATTCCTGGATAAGATGGAGATTTCAGATGAAGATGCCAGCCGGATGAATATGGGTAATGGTTACTATATGATTCCATTAACCGAAAAGAAGGCCGAACAAATGAAAAGTTTTTCTTTTGTTCGTCAAATGTCCATGGACGAAGATAAAATAGATTCCACATCCATGCCCCAAGTTTGGCCTTATAGCACTGACTACAAATGGAGTAGGGATAATTATGGACCGCTCTATATACCAAAAAGAGGAGCTACCGTAAAGCTTAGCCTACAAAATATGGTAATTTACGATCGAGTTATAACGGCCTACGAGGGTAATACATTAAAGGTAACGAATGGCGATATTTATATCAACGATGTAAAAACAGATGAATACACCTTTAAAATGAATTATTATTTTATGATGGGTGATAACCGCCATCAATCGGCCGACTCTAGATATTGGGGTTTTGTGCCCGAAGATCATGTGGTGGGGCGTCCTATTTTGGTTTGGCTGAGTTTAAATAAAGACAAATCTTGGTTTGGAGGCAAAATCCGCTTTAACCGGTTTTTTAAATGGGTGGTTAACGAGTAAAATTTGAGTAACGAGTAAGATATAACTTTATTCAAAAGCGGTGACACGATAATATGATATTGGTCTCCGCTTTTTTGTTTCAATTAGGAGTTAGGAATGATAAAAAAAAGCATTATAAAAATAACATTTGCTATTCTCTTCATCCTTTTGGGGATATGGTCTAAAAGTGTTTTGCCATACTTAGCTGCGTTGGTTTTATTCGACTCGCTGCGTAAATTACCGATTTATCAAAAAGCTTGGAACTGGTTAAAAATGCGCCTTGGCAAAAAAACATCTTGGATCGAATGGATAGTGGCCATTTCTATGGCATTATGGCTTTTGGTTTTTGTACAAAGCAATTTTCTTGGTATTTATACCTTTCATACTTCATCGATGCACCAAACATTGCAGGTGGCCGATGTATTGTGGGTTAATAAACTGATTCCGGGTCCCAGACACAATTGTAATATTATTTCGAAATATAGTAGAAGTACAGGTTGTGCTAAGCTCAAATATAAGGATGTAATCATGTTTAATTTTCCCGAAGCAGATACCCTTTTGCAGAGCAGGCCTTCGGAGAGCTTCCATTATTTGAGGCGATTATACGGACAGGATGGTGTGGGTATAAAAGATAAAAATGAGCTTAAGCACCTAGAGGTCGATGAACGTCCTCGTTTTGTGAAAAGGGTGTTTGGTTTGCCCGGAGATTCTATAAAATTAGACTATGGTAAATTTTATGCCAATCGCGAAATTATTGACTTTCCGAAAGAAGGTATAGATAGATATCTCTTGGATAGTGAAACGGTTAAATTGTTAAAAAAGAAGGGCATTGTTCCTTATAATGAGTACGTAACAGAGCAAGGGATTATGTGGGAGCTTTTGCTAAAGGATTACGAACAGTTACATGAACGTACAAAAGGGATTAAACCCATTTTAATGCTCAAAAATTTCCCCGACCCCCTTGTGTTTCCCTTCAATAGCCATCTGTTATGGAACAAGCACCACATGGGGCCTATATACGTGCCTAAAAAAGGCGATACCCTGGAGCTGACAAAAAATAACTTGGACCTTTATGCAAGAGCTATTGAGGTCTTTGAGCAGAACCAACTAAAGATAGAGGGTGATAAAGTTTGGTTAAATGGAAAACAAGTAACTGAATATACCTTTAAAATGGACTATTATTGGGTAATGGGTGATAATCTACCGCATTCCTTCGATAGCAGATTTTGGGGTTTCCTACCCGAAAATCATATTATTGGAAAGGTGGATAGAATTATTTTATCGAAAGATATTAGTAAAAAAGGTTGGTTTAACTTCAGGAAAAGCAGATATTTGAAAAAAATCGATTAGCGTAAATATTAAAATTTAGCCGATGAAGACTTCTTTTTGGATTTTGATGATAGTGGCCGTCCTGGTCGTGGTGTTTTCCGTTCAAAATGCCAGTTCCGTGCCTTTTTCTTTCTTTGCTTGGCAAGGAGAACTTTCTCTGGCCATTTTGCTAATTATCGCTTTTATTATAGGGGCTTTGGTGGGTGCACTTTATTACGGTTTGGCTATGCGAAAGAAAAAGGTTGTAGGCAACAAAGACATAAGCGGCGACATTCCCTTTGAAAAGGTAAGAGATAGAAGTTCGGATGACGGAATTTAATGCCCTTTTTACGGTCGCTTATTTGCCTCCAGTGCAGTATATGGCGCATATGGTTGCTGCGGATAGCGTAATGTTAGAAATGCACGATAACTACGTAAAGCAAACTTACCGCAACCGTTGCGATATTCTGGGTGCCAATGGAACTATTGCCCTAACTGTGCCAGTGGCAAAAGGGCGACGGTTGAAAGTAAAAACAAAGGATTTGGAAATTTCGTACGATGAACGCTGGCAGGCGTTGCATTGGCGATCCATTGTGTCGGCATATAACTCTTCCCCATTTTTCGAATATTACATGTCCGATTTTGAGCCGTTTTACACTAAAAAGTACCGCTGGTTATTCGATTTCAATATAGAACTTCTCAATGTTATTTTTAATGCTTTGGATGTTTCTATCGGCATAGTAACTACCGATGAATATATATCCAAGGATACTGAAAATATAATTGACTACCGCGAAATAATACATCCTAAAAATGATTTCACACAGAAGGATCCTCATTTTAAAGCCTTAACATATCGTCAGGTATTTAATGAGCGATTTCCCTTCGTACCCAATTTAAGTGTTATCGATTTAATTTTTAACAAAGGACCCGAAGCTATTGATTATTTGGAGGATAGTATTGTGGGGAAGGGAAAATAGTTGCAAAATTATGGTCTTATCTTTTATATGACCTAGCATAAATTATTAACTTATAGGTAATTTTAAATAATACATAATTAGCGATTGATGGATTATATTGACATTAATAAAAGACTTTGGAATCAAAAGACAGAAATTCATTACAATTCTGATTTTTATGATGTTGATTCATTTATCAAAGGGAATGACTCGTTAAATCCAGTAGAGATTGGGTTACTTGGTGAGATTAAAGGAAAAAGGATTTTACACTTGCAATGTCATTTCGGACAGGATACCATTTCTCTTGCAAGGCACGGAGCGTTGCCAACTGGAATTGATTTTTCGGAAAACGCAATTGAAATGGCAAAAAAACTTAATGAGTCATTAGGTACAGATGCAAAATTCATACAGAGCGACATCTACAAACTTCCTGAGATTCTTGATGAAAAATTTGATATTGTTTTCACATCTTATGGTGTGATTGGCTGGTTACCTGATATGAGTAAATGGGCTAAAATTGTAAATCAATTTCTAAAACCCGGAGGAGAATTTATTATCGTCGAATTTCACCCAATTGTTTGGATGTTTAGCTACGATTTCAAAAAGATTGAATTTAACTATATGGATTCAGCACCAATAATAGAAGAATTGGAAGGTACATATACCGACAGAGAAGCCCAAATTAAAGAAAAATCGGTTAGCTGGAATCATGGTTTGGGTACAGTGATTGATTCGCTTATTAAAACAGGATTGATAATTACAGATTTCAAGGAATATAATTATTCGCCCTACGATTGTTTCGAAAATACAGTTAAGATTGATGATAGGAAATTCCAGATACAAGGATTAGAAAATAAAATACCAATGATTTATTCATTAAAAGGGACCAGATGCAAAAGCTGGGTCTAAATGTTGGTTTTTATTTTCATGCAAAAATCTTTGTTAATCTGAACAGGAAGAATTTCACATCCACAACACCCCTAAACTGCCGTCTAAATTCCTTGATTTTGGCATTGAAAGAT
>JAGXIO010000049.1 GCA_024635555.1 Saccharicrinis sp. | reverse complement strand
GAAATAATATCATGATGTGTTATAAACAACTTTTTATATCTCTTTCCATTCAGGATAATTTTTTGGATGTAAATATTGTTTTCACCACTATTTTTGGTGACCACTTTAAAGGTTTCACCATTGGCCAAATTAATTTTTGCACTTTCTAATTGTGGTGATCCAAACCAATAGATATTATTGGCCGGGTTAACCGGATAAAATCCCAGACTAGAAAAAATATACCAGGCCGACATTTGTCCACAATCTTCGTTACCTGAGTAACCCGAAGGCGTTGTTGAATACAACTCTTTTGCAATCTTATTGGTATAATATTGTGCTTTCCAAGGGGATTTAGTTGCGTTATATAAATAGGCAATGTGATGACTTGGTTCATTCCCGTGCGCATACTGGCCAATAAAACCAGAGGCATTTCCATTGACATCTTCCGGCAAAGCGTCCAGCGTAAAGAACTCATTCAATTTATTGGTGAAATTTTTAGTGCCACCAAACATATCTTTAAATGTGTCTAAATCCTGTGGTACATACCATAAATATTGCCAAGCGTTACCTTCGGTAAAAGGATATCCTCCATTGCCCCCATATTTGAGTGGCGAAAAAGGCTCTATCCAGTTTCCTTTATCGTCCTTTGCTCTAAAAAACCCTATGGCTGGATCGAACAAGTTTTGATAATAACTGCTTCTTTCCTTAAAATAACGATAATCATCCTCCTGATTTAATCCCTTGGCCATCTGTGCCGCACACCAATCATTATACGCCACTTCCAGAGCGATAGAGACAGACTGAGATTGCAGGTTTTCGGGGAAATACTTGTATTTATCTAAAAGCGAGAAAGGTGAGCCCGGATGAGAAATGGTAGATGAAGCTTTTACGGCTTCATATGCCAGCTCATAATCAACATTAGGAATATTTTTATGAAAGGCATCAACAATAACCGGAATAGCATGGTTGCCAATCATACAGTAAGTTTCTTTGCCCCAAAGTTGCCAAATGGGCAAATAACCATAATCATGATACTGGCGAAGCATTGAGTTAATAAAATCGGCAGTACGCTTTTTTTGCGTAATGGTAAACAATGGATGTGCCGCCCTGTAGGTATCCCAAAGTGAAAATGTACTGTAATGTTTTTTATCCGGCGCATTTTTAAGCTGCCCATTGTTGTCGATGTAATCGCCGTTTACATCGGCTATGTTATTGGGATGGATAAACGTATGGTAAAGTGCAGTATAAAAAATCTCCTTTTGCTTTTGAGTACCTTTAATATCAATTACCGATAACTCCTTATTCCAAACATCCTCTGCTTGTTGCCGTACTTTATCAAAGTTAAAATCTTGTATCTCTGCTGTTAAATTATTCCGTGCTCCTTGGTAACTTACCGACGAAAGTCCAACTTTTACAGTTAAGGCAGCTTTCTCTCCTTCAAATGATAATATCGTTTTTAAATCTTTATGGTTTGCTATATTTTCATTTTCAAAAACGCGATTGCCTCCTTTTAGCACCGCTTTACTAAAATTTTGCGAAAACTCTGCCCTAAAAAATACTCTTCGTTCATTTGCCCAACCCGTTAAAGCTCGATAGCCTTCAATAGTGTTTTTGTTGACAATGCGTATTTGAGCATCAATAATTCTGCACGACCAATAAGGTCTTTTCTTGTCGAGGGAGTGATTTAAATCAATCATCAATGAAAAGGGCTCTTGGTTTTCATTGGTATATTTATGCATTCCACAATGCTCCGTTGCTGTTAACTCAACTTTTATTTTTGGGTCATCCAAAAAAACACTGTAATACCCAGGTGAGGCGGTTTCGTTTTTATGGTCGAATAACGAACTGTAGCCCGGTGTATTGTTTTCGGTATTCGGATTCCAAGTTGCTTGTCCTTTAAAAGGCATAAACAAAAAATCAAATAAATCTGCCACCCCGGTGCCACTTAAGTGCGTATGGCTGAACCCCACGATTTTGTTATCGGCATAATCATATCCACTACATGGATCTTCCGGTGCGTCATCCGTATCCGGACTTAACTGGACAAAACCAAAAGGAACAACCGCTCCCGGAAAATTACTTCCCGAAAGGCTCAGACTATCAATGGAGCCTGTGCCAATAAATGGATTTATATAAGTTGTGAATTTAGTAGGCTCTGAATTGCTTTGCGACCTCAAAGAAAATGAAGTGACGCAAATGAAACCTAAGATAAGGAGTACTGATTTACTTCTAAACATGATGTTTTTATTTATTGTGATTAAATCTAATGTTTATTTTATAAGTATTTTGATGAGTAGCATTTGAAATTTAATCTATAACCTCAGACTTAGCCCAAGTTAAAACACCAATTCGTTTAGCTCAAGCTTTCCACATTTGCTCCAACTCTTGGGCCTTTTTAGGATGTTCCGAAATGATATTATTCATTTCTGTTCTGTCAGCTTCCAAATTGTACAACTCCCAGTTGTATTCCGAGTTTTTCTCCCACTTAGATACCAATTTATATTTTCCTAAGCGCACCGCCTTATTGCCTTCGTGTTCCCAAAAGAGAGGCCTTTCTTCGACTTTGTTACTATCAAAAGTAGAGCTTAGGCTGATTCCTTCGTAAGGAACTAATTCGTTGCCACTGTACACTATAGGATAATTAGCACCTGCAACATCAATACAGGTGGCCATAATGTCTATCAAGTGTGTAGGCTGATTTCTAAATTCATTTTTGCTATTTATCCCTGCGGGCCAATGTACAATGAGCGGTGTTGCTATTCCGCCTTCGTGTACTCAGTGCTTGTACATGCGGAAAGGGGTATTACTGGCGTTTGCCCAAGCTTTCCCATATCCCAAATAGGTATTGTCGCTCACCGGGGTCAAACCTTTCCCTACCAAAACAGGGCGGCCGTCGCGGGTATATTTGGGCACCATTTCAGTCTGTAATTCACCTTTAGCCATTGGTTTTATTTCATCAATCTTCACATCTCGATGGACCGATTTAATCTCCTTATCAAAACCAAACTCTTCGGCACAGCCCCCATTGTCTTGTAAAAAGAAAACGAGGGTATTTTCCTCCACACCCTTCTTTTCAAGCGCATTCATAACCTCTCCAATACCTTGATCCATGCAGTCCACCATAGCAGCATACACCTCCATCAATTCGCTGTACCACGCTTTTAAATGAGTATCTTCCCAATCAGAGATATTATCTTTGCCCGAAAGTTTCCATACGGGTTTTATAAGTCCCATCTTTAGCATGCGCTCATATTTCTTTTGGCGAAGCACATCCCAGCCTTCGTCAAATTTGCCTTTATATTTGGCAATATCCTCGGACTTAGCATGCATAGGCCAATGAGCAGCGGTATAAGGCAGATACATAAAAAAAGGCTTCTCGCTATCGTGCTCTTCAATAAACTTAACGGCATTCTCCGTAATGGCATCTGTATAGTAAAAATCATCTGATGGTGCGATAAACTCATTGTCGCGGGTGAGTGAGTTGGGATCAAAGAAGCTACCTGCGCCATGAATAGTTCCATAAAACCGATCGAAGCCCCTTTGCAAAGGCCAATTGTGTTTGGAGGGATTTGTTTTAGATGGATGTAAAGGGGTGACATGCCATTTACCGGACATGTAAGTAGAATAACCCGCACTTTTTAGCACCTCGGCTATGGTTACAGCATTGGGGCTTAGGTCGCCACGGTATGCTGCCGTTCCTCCATCGTTATCTACCATGTGCCCTACGCCTGCCTGATGAGGATATAAGCCTGTAAGTAGTGAAGCGCGAGTAGGACAGCAACGTGCTGTATTGTAAAATTGCGTATGGCGCAAACCACTATCTGCTAACTTATCTAGCTCGGGGGTGTTGATAACTCCTCCATAGCAACCAATATCCGAATACCCCATATCATCAGACATAATAAGGATGATATTGGGTTGTTTTGATGATATTTTAGGTGTTGTGCAGCTTACAGTGCCGAGGACGACTGCCAATACTGATATTAAAAGAAACTTCATATTCATAAATATACTTGATTATCAACACGTTGTTTTATCATGGAAAAATCGGTTTAAAAGCATTTTTGACCATACTTTTCTCATCATCCATTAGCTTCTTTACAGAAGTTTTCCCGTCTTCATTTGCACTATCTTTTGAGAGGTACTTCTCATAATATTGATCAACTAAAAGGGCTCTCTCCACTTCAAGGATTTGTAAATATTTTGCCAACTTTTTTGATGGTTCAAAATATAAAAGATCGTGCGCCGGGATGAAATCCAGGTGCTTATACAAAATATTTTCACACCCAATTCTTTTAAGCAAAATATAATATTGATAATGTTTAGGCGAATTGGTTGAAAATGTTTTATAAATCGAGCTATCTATTTTCTCACCATATCTGTAATAAGCCCCCAATAAGAAAGACCCGATTTGTTCATGGTTATGGAATATATCCTCTTTTAATCTGCCATTATTATTATAATATTGATTAAGAATTTTTGAGAGTTCTTTAGAATACGTTTTATAGTGCCTGGAATCCTCGGTGGCACTATCTGTTTTTAACTTATATTCTTCTTCAATATATGCCGCTAAATAGTCAACTATTGGCTTTTCGCTTTTGTAGTAACAATCTATCTGATTTTCTCTATCAACAAGATAAAATCGCCCAATGTAATCGCTCAAAGTCCCCAATAAAAAATAATCGGGAATAACAGTTGGCCTATAGTCGTTTAGCTCGTCGGAAGCAGTATGAATAGGCCCTGAAAATGATTCTTTATCGCTGTCTTTTGGATTTTGTGCCAATAATGAATTAAATCCCAATAAGCATACGACAAATAAGAGAACACTTGATTTCATAGTAATTAGATTTTTGGGTTTATACTGCGGTCTTAGTAATACATCCTCGACTCAGGTCTGTCTTCCTTCGCATTTCCAAATGATTTATTAGGCGTTGCCCCCATCTTAAAAACTAATACACCTCCCTCTATTACATCCTTATAAGTGATAAAGGATTTGGTATAGGGTTGACCATTTAGGGTAGCTGATTGAATATAAATATTATCATCGCTCACACCATTTGCCTCCAGGATAAATTTCTTTCCATTGGGTAAGGAAATTTCAACTTCATCAAACAAAGGACTTCCAAACACATACATTCCGGTAGCCGTGTTAACGGGATAAAATCCGATGGATGAAAAAATGTACCAAGCGGACATTTGACCACAATCTTCATTACCACTAATACCATCTCCCTTATCGGAATAAAGCGTGGTATTGATTTGATGAATCAATTTTGCCGTTTTGTATTGCTCTCCGGCATAAGCATATAGATAAGCGGTAGCATGGCTTGGCTCATTGCCATGGGCATACTGACCAATAAGTCCGGAGATATCACTTGAGGCGCCCTCTCCTAGTGCGGATGACATGGAGAATAACTCATCCAATTTATCCGTAAATAGTTGATCACCTCCCATTAAATCGATAAGTCCTTCGGGTTGTTGAGGCACTAACCATAAATATTGCCAGGCATTGCCCTCGCAATAATCGTTAACACGATGCTCGGCTGAAATAGGGTTAAACGGTGTACGCCATGAGCGATCTTCAAGTCTACCCCTCATAAATTCTGTTTCAGGATCAAAATAGGATTCATAAGCACTCGCTCGCTTCATAAAATAGGTATAATCCTCCTCTTTGCCCAGCTTCTTGGCTAACTGCGCTACAGCCCAGTCACTAATAGCGTATTCCATTGCTCTTGCCACCGATTCATTCATCTTATCCGCAGGAATATACCCCAGTTCCATCATATCTTTTACTCCAGGCTCAAAGTCACCAATTATAGTAGCTTTGGCTGCTTCGTAAACTAGATTTACATCAACACCCTCTATTTCTTTTAGCGCAGCGTCCACTACCACGGCCACACCACTATACCCCACCATGCAGTTGGTTTCAGCTCCTCGCAAATGCCAAACGGGCAATTTTCCTTGTTCCTTGTAAATAGCCAACATTGTATTTATCATACCACTTACACGCTCTGGAGCGGTAAACATAAAAAGAGGATGCGCAGCTCTGTATGTATCCCATAGCGAAAACACGGTATAGGTATCGTAACCTGGATTAGGATAAACTTTGTAATCAGCCCCACGGTATGAGCCATCTGCATCAGAAAATAAGTTTGGTGCAAACATGCTGTGATACATTGCCGTATAAAATGTTCTTTTCTTTGCCTCATCATTGCTTGTAATCGCAATATTGGAGAGTGCTTTACGCCACTTATCCTTTGCAGTTAGCAGGGTTTGGTCAAAATCCCAATGCTTTAATTCTGCTTTCATATTATTTGCAGCACCCGCCATACTCACAGACGACATAGCTATTTTAATCAATACTTCTTCGCCTTCTGAGGTTTCAAACTCCAAACATCCTTTGACCACTTTCCCTGTCGCTTTTTTATCATTAACTTCGATATCATCCACATAAAGTGCAAAATTCGTCACCGGTTTATTTAGTTCAAGCGTAAAATACTCCCGCTGATCGTTGGCCCAACCCGTAGAATAACGAAAACCTTCAAAGGTGGTTTCGTTAATCTGGCGTAAGTGGGTTTCTACTGGCGCATCCCAGCCAATACCTTCTCCCAAATCGATTAATATGCGAGCCTCTTCATTTGCTGGATAGGTATATTTATGAAAGGCAACGCGCTCAGTGGCAGTTAGCTCCACTTTAATATTATATTTCTCAAGCATAACTTTGTAGAAACCAGGCGAAACTTCTTCGGTAGAGTGGCGGTATTTTGAGGAATAAGCATTAGATATATCCTTAACCGACCCAACATTTATATTGCGTTCTCCAACTGTAGGCATAACTAATATATCGCCCAAGTCACCAATACCTGTACCACTAAGGTGCAACTGCGAAAAACCTCTTACAATACTGTCGGAATAATGGTATCCGGAACACCAATCCCAGCCCTGGGTAAAGTTAGTTGGCCCCACCTGAACACCGCCAAACGGTACATTAGCTCCAACAAACACATGGCCGTGATAGTCAGCCCCAATCATGGGATCAACATAGTTTAATACATCTTCTTTTTGGTTACAGCTTACTAATAATAAGCTAAATAATAATGTGATTATAATTGTTTTCATTGTTACTTGTTTTTAAGCCTTTGAAATTATTTTAATCATTCCATCGCAAATTTCCCCACTTGATTATCCATATCATACAAGTGCAACACCAGAAATAATTGCTTGGTAAGTGAGTCTGTCCGATACCAATTCTCTTACTTCAATGTAGGTAGTATATTATGCTACACTAGTAATAGCAGATTGGTTTGTCAGTCAGCTAAGTACAGTTTCCATATATCACTATCGGTGTCACACAGTACCATATATTAATTAAAAAGCGCTGACTTTACTTTTCTGCCAATATCTTACCTAATTCCGTTTTGAAGTTGTGCATTTCAAAATTATCGTTTAACACCTTACCCTCTTTATCAATGACCAAATAACGTGGAATTCCGTTAAACTTGAATAATTGTCGTAAATAATTGTAATCGTCTTTCGATAATCTAAAGGTATTTTTAAGCCCTTGTTCCTCTACAAATCTATTATAATTGTTTTCGGGAGACCCACTTTCATCGGTTAT
>JAGXIO010000048.1 GCA_024635555.1 Saccharicrinis sp. | reverse complement strand
AGGCGCAGATATACAAGCCAATAATTTTGAAATGGGATGCCCAAACCATATTTGTTAAAAGTGATGTTAAAAAGCGTTGAAAATTTGAAATAATATCCCCCAATAGGGTAATGCCATTTACTAAGTAAATGGCATTACCCATTCGGGGGGATGAGAGGGGGGCTTTTTACTCCATTCCGATAACTACAGCCTTGTGGACTATGCCATCGAGATTAACCCTGATTATAAATGCGGCGTTGCGCTGCGGCAGGTCGAATTTGGTTTCCGTGCTGATCAACTCATGTGTTGCCATCAACTGTCCTCTTACGTTATAAACCGTAATCTTTTTGATTTTAGCCTGTAAAAGATACTGATCTACTTTTACATGTGCTCTTTGCTTAACACCAAAGATGAGCACCTTGTATGAACTAGCATCTACTATAACATCTTTCACATCGGTACTTATCGCTTCTAAACTAGATTCAACATTAGACTCTGAATCAAGCTTTTCACTAGACTCTACATTAGACTCTACATTAGACTCTGAACTATCCTCTGAACTAACCTCTTCACTAGGCTCTACATTAGACTCTACATTAGACTCTGAACTATCCTCTGAACTAGACTCTTCACTAGGCTCTACATTAGACTCTGAACTAGACTCTGAACTAACCTCTTCACTAACCTCTTCACTAACCTCTTCACTAACCTCTTCACTAGGCTCTACACTAGGCTCTACATTAGACTCTGAACTATCCTCTGAACTATCCTCTGAACCAGACTCTAAACCAGACTCTGAACCAGACTCTGAACTAACCTCTGAACTAACCTCTGAATTAGACTCTTCACTAGGCTCTACATTAGACTCTACATTAGACTCTACATTAGACTCTGAACTATCCTCTGAACTAGACTCTTCACTAGGCTCTACATTAGACTCTGAACTATCCTCTGAACCAGACTCTGAACCAGACTCTGAACCAGACTCTGAACTAGACTCTGAACCTGACTCTACAATAGGCTCTACAATAGATTCTACAATAAGCTCAAATCTAAGCTCAAACCTATCGGCAGCGCTAACCTCAGCAGGTGTAAAAGTATAAGACGGTGTTTCGCGTAAGTTTACGGTTACTCCGGCTACTTTATCCTCTAAATAAACTACAGCCTCAGGCATGAAATTACTCAGATTAGTAGCTTTTATTGTCATTTCGCATATACCTTTTTCAGCTACTTTATAAGCCAAAGGAACAACAGTACCACTGCTTAATTCAGGCAGGGAACTGATAGCTACCTCCTTGGCTACTTTCAACGAGTAGAGGTTGGCAATATTGCCACCGTTCATCAGCTTTTCAGAGTCGTAAGCAGTATAGGTTTCAGATCCATTTTGGTTAAACATCACCACCAACTCGTCACTGCCATACTCACTTTCCAGCATTAACCTAATTCTATCATTGGGCTCCATGGATCCACTCTTGAGCATATTACCGGCAGGTGCATGCGTGCGAACTGTGTTAGAAATCGTCACTTTGTCGAAATCAGTATAAGTTCTGAGCCACACACACTGACCGGGTGATACATATTTAGATCCGCCTTTCAACCCTACATTTAACATGGTATTGTAAGTGGATACTTGATTGTCGTTTCTGCGTATATAAACCGTTTTGCTGAAATTACCCATATTAAAGCCTTCGCTGGATAGATCAATGTAAGATGGATATGGATTGGCAACCAAATTCCAACCGGCATTAAAGTCTTCACTGGTGTAACTTGCATCTGAATTCAATATTCCGTTATAACTCAGCGTCTCTCCACTGTTTTTAAGCGTTATGGAATAACCCTCCAATGGAACATTAAAAGGATAAACACCAGCACTGTAAGTATCGCCTACACCCGCAATACGGTTCCATTTACCACCAGAATACTGGTTGATGGCAAAATTACCCTCTCCGCTAAAGGAAGTCACATAGTCACCTTCCGTAACACCAGTAACTGAATGGCCGATGTACCACCACGACCTTTCTTTGAGCGTCCATTGAATATTTGCATTTTCGGTACCAGTAACCGTTCCATGTGTGATGATAGAAACCGGCTCCTCCGCCGTGTTTTTAACAATCAGCTTACCGTTGGTTACCAGATTTCCACTCACGGTTAACCTTGTACCGGGATTAAGGATCAAAGTGGCATCTGCTTCAATGGTCAAGTTGCGAACCTGAGCAATAGCCGTATTATTGATTACCGGGGAAACATTGGGCAAGACAACTGCTTTTATGGTAATATCGGAAGTTGATGTGGGTACTCCACCATACCAGTTATCAGCATTAAACCAATTGCTATTTACAGCACCTTTCCATTTTCGAATGGGAAGGTTACCTGCATATCCTGATTCCTCTATAAAATCAAACAATAAATCATCAGGCAATATATCAGCTTCTATTAGAGCTACAATATTTCCAGTCACACCGCTACCACCAATGCCAGCGCCATCAGCTGGATTACTTAAATATACATCTCCAGAACTAGTTTCAGTCGTACCACTTCCATTTCCATTTCCTCCATCTGTTGAATAAGAACCTCCAACAACCAGAGTTCCACTGGCCTTCACTTCAGTATCAGCGGTTTTATTACTTGTTACACTCAAATTCCCTGAGATAATAACAATTCCATCCACAATTATCTGAGCTAATTTATCTCCGCCATTTTTTTGTACAATTAAGTTTCCATTAACGATTAAGACTCCTTTTAAAATAACATAAACCTTCTCTGCAGTAACATTTCCATTAAAAGTCACCTTACCACCTTCATTCACTGTTATAGTTCCATAAGTCATCGTTGTATTAAATACTAAATCATCTCCATCATTAACAGTTAAATTAGCTGCAAAACTATTAAAACTTAGCAACCCAAATAACAACCAAAAAACATATCTCTTTTTCATAAACTCTAATTTTTATTGTTAATCAAATTAAGGGCGATGTATTGCCGTAAGAATTGGCAACAGCACTATTAATATAAAACCCTCTAATTGCACCTACTTCCAACAGAAACAGCACTATAATGGTAAATTTGTTTTTCATTGTCCATATGGAACGTACCAATATAATCATTCCTCTATTTGTGAAGGACCTTTCATGTCTCGTTTCATACTTTCGAATCTTACGACTTAATACATCTAAAAAATGGTCAGCAAGATGAGTCATAAAAGCTATATCTGTCCGATTTTTTTTGACAACAAATTCAAATTTTTCATTATGGGTTTCTACGAGAAAAAAGAAATAAGGTTCTTTTTATTGTTAATATAATTATGTTTTTCGGATTAACAGATTGTTCATGCAGATGAAACTGTGTTTTTTCAGGATGAAGGAAAAGCCCCCACCAGCTCCCCCGAAATGGGGGAGAGATTGGAAAAAGCCCCCACCAGCTCCCCCAAAATGGGGGAGAGATTAAGAATAGCTCTTTGAGCTATTCCGGTAAGACGGGGAATAAGTGGTGTAGATTTACATCGTATGATGGTTGTGATTTGCAACGGGGTGGTTGTAGGCCTTGCCGCTGAAAAAAAACTCACGGGGTGAACATAAGCGTTATGCAAATATTCACCCCGTGAGTATGTGAGTAACACCCGAAGCACACGCAGTGCGCTTCCTTAGCTTCCCCCCATTCGGGGGGATAAGAGGGGGGCTTTTATACCACCCCATTTTTACGCATGGATTGCATCATCTGGTAAAACACGCCTTGCTTTGCCAGCAATTCCGTGGGTGTGCCTACCTCGGCCACACCTCGCTCGTTGAGCACCACGATGCGGTCGGCCAAATGGATGGTGGACATGCGATGGCTAACGATGATGGCTGTACGGCCTTTGGTGATGGCTTTAAAATTCTCAATTAGCTGGGATTCAGTAAATGCATCCAAAGAGCTGGTGGGTTCATCCAATATAACGAGTTGCGCATTATTAAAAAAAGATCTAGATAGCGCAATCCGCTGCCACTCTCCTACACTCAACATCTCACTGTCCTTAAATAAAGTACCAAGCACTGTGTCGTATTTTTTAGGAAGTGTTTCTATCACCGTATCAATACCCGATTTTGCAGCGCTTAGGCTTATCTCCTCATCGCTTTGTGGACGTTTAACATTTCCAAACCAAATATTTTCGCGCGCAGTAACGTTGTAAAGCATAAAATCCTGAAATACCACACTCACATTTTCGGTCAGAGAATCCTTTTTTATATCCGACAAATCAACTCCATCAAAAGATATGCTGCCTTGGTCGGGACGATACAAACCGCACAGCAATTTTACCAATGTTGATTTACCTGCTCCATTGGCTCCCACCAATGCGATGGTTTCGCCGGGAGTAATATTAAAACTTACATTTTTTAAGGCACTGCGAGAGCTGTTGGGATACTTGAAGCTAAGATTATCAATACATATTCCTTTTTCTATTTTTTTGGGGAAAAGAGCTGTGTTCTTTTTTTCGTACCGAATCACATCAAAATCGATGAACTCGAAAAGGTTTTTCAAAAACAATCCATCTTCGTATAAGCCCGAAATCCTGCTCAGTAAATCCTGCAAAAAACTATAACCCCGGTACATGGCCAAAAAATACATCACCATCTGGCCTTGAGTAATATTACCCTGGATAGCCTTGGAAGCAATAAACCCAAAAACTACAATAAGTGCCGCTGCCGTAATCAACTGAACCGCCAACTCATAAACGGTCTTGAGCTTAAGCATTCGGAAGCGTTTGCTCCGTAAACTATTCTTTTGCTTTTCAAAACGCCCTTTAAACAAATCTGCCAAATTAAACACCCTCAATTCTTTGGCAAAAGCTTTATCCGTAAGCAAGCGGTTATAATAACCAACGCTACGCTCGTCCTCGGTATGCTCCCGATTAAAAACAAATATTTTACGCGAGTATTTCAACCGAATATAAACTACTGGAACGGAAACCAGCACCAGTGCAATCATTAACATCCAGTTTAAGCCCGCTAGTAGTCCAGCAATCAAAGCCAGAGTAATACTATTTTGAATCAATCCAACAAAACCATAATAGATTTTTTTTGGACGATAGCTAGCCTCATTGATGGCTCGATAGTAAATGTTTTGGAAATTATAATCGTCGAAGTTGGCAAAATCCAGTTTGGAGGTACGCTCGTGAACTAAATCCTGCACCGTATCATCGATATAAAAAGCATGTTTCTCGCTGATAATGCCGGCCAATGAATTGAGCAACGCATGGAGCACAAATACTGCCCCCGCAAAAAGCAATATGTGATATACAGATGTGATACCCTGAGCAGTTTCGTTTTGCATTAAGACTGTACTTACCTGATCCACCAACATTTGCACAATAAATATCAGCAACAAAGGCATCACACCCTTTAACAGCACCACAGCAGCATTCACAAGACTCCAAATGCGCGAGCTATGCCATACTATTTTTAATGAGCGGGTTAGGTTGTTGCGGGTATTTTTTGACATTCGTTTTAAGGTTAATATTTCTTACTCACGGGGTGACTATGTGCAAAATGTAAATAGTCACCCCGTGAGTATTTGGGTGCAAAAGATAGTAAAAAAAAGATAGTAAAGCCCCCACCAGCTCCCCCAAAATGGGGGAGAGCTTGGAAAGCACTCTTTTCGTGCTTTAAGTAAGACGGGGAAAGGGGGTGTTTGGTTTACAGCTTAGGTTACCCCCAACCCCTAAAGGGGAGCTGATTTACAGCGGTGAAAAACAACACTTCATAAAAAATTCCTCTCACATCGGATTCCCCGCCTTTTAAAGGAGGGGTGGATGATGCGTAGGCACGGAGTATCAGACGGGGTGGTTGTGAGCCTTTCCACTAAAAACTCTCATGTGCTTTAAATAAAACTTATCAATCCCCATCCGCCGGACGGAAAACTATTTTCAAAATGAAAGCCTCACTTACCGTGAAGCACCGAAGAAGAGAAGAACTTATTCCATACAAGGCCTGCATAAAAAGTGAGCCGCCCCATGTACGGCGAAATATGAGCTATAAAAACCTTGACTCCTTTACGATTGATAAACACTTTCGCTTTCCCTGAGCGATAATGATGGATGACAACGGCATGAACATTTTCTATGGACAAAAGCCTGTCCTTTCCAATCAGGCCATCACCTTTGGCAAGTACGGTTCCGTTTTCCGGATCATATTTTAATAGGCGGTGTGCCACCAATTGGTTGTTATTAGTAAATACAATTACATTGCCTTTTTTCAGGTTGCCATCTTGCGCCCTTTCCACCCTCACAATATCGCCGGGCAAATAAAAAGGGAACATGCTTAAACCGTACACAGGCACATCCACGTAATGCTCCTTTTGAAGCAGCGCCTTAAAAGTTTCGCCAAATAAGATTTTATTTCGAACGGTATCCGACATTAAAATTTCATTTTCTTAATCATCTCCACAATATCATGGTCAGGCTTAAAACCTACTTCAAATACCTTTACTTTATTAAGCACTTGCTCCACCAATCCCAAATGATCCTTAACCATTTGTTTTTCGTAAAATTGTTGGATAAAATTTCCTAGAACCCTTGAATACGCCAAAACGCCACTGAGCGGTTTTATATAGTTCTCCGGCGACTGTTTTAACAAAAATATGGCTTTTAATTTTCCTTCTCTGGGATATTGCGCATAGTAAGGCATTGGGTTATTGTACACCATAATCTCATCGCCAATCGGGCGCAACACGAGGCGGTCATCGTTAAGTATTTGGGCGCCACACTCACCCCATAGGCGAGCCATGGTCGATTTACCTATCCCAGAAACACCTGTAAATAAAAATGCTCTATCATCGATTGCTACTGCCGAAGCATGAATCAAAAGACCGTTTTTTCGTTGCATCAGGTAAAGCAACAATAAAGAACCCAATGGGTGTATTAATGGGTCGATAATTACGGGATTTTCCGTTTCCGTTTTTAAAACAAATTGTAGGATAACTTTTGAAGAGTCATTTGTAATAAAGGCAGCAATAGTTCGTATTTTCGGATGTTCTGTAAAGTCAACTTTTAAAATAACTTGCCCTATGCCACTGTACACATACCATTTGTAATTAAGTGTTTCGTTGGCTTCCGGCTCACCTATAAAAACCTGCTGATAGCCCGACAAGTCTATCGCTTCAACTACGTAATACTCGAGTAAATAATCGGGAGAAATAACAATTTCGGGAAAAAGATAATGCCTGACAGAACCATGAATATTCAATTGTAATTTCGGGCTAAAGCTTTGGCATTGAAAATTAACACCAGCTATGTTTATCGTAAAGCCCTTCTCATTCATTTTATATGGTTATACACTAAAGTGTTTGCTTAATATTGAGGTGCACTCCCCCCAAAAGGATCACTATCCGCCGAAGTGGAAGACACTTGTGCAGGCCCTGAATTTGCAGGGTCACTTTGTTGAGCAGACCACTCCACTGGATCCGGGCCTCCTGGAGGACTCTCCATCACCAATGATATTTCATGATCCACGACAATCACCTCCAAAAGTGGCTTCGAATATATTTTCTTATTTTGTATTTTAGCTTTCATCCAAATAAAATCTTATCCTCAACTATTGTTTGGCGAATAATACTCCTCTATTAACCATGTCGTTTATAAAATAGGTAATATCGTTTAATGCTTCCTCTTGGGTCACTTCATAATTGCTTACCAATGCTTTCTGAACCTCATCAATGGTTTTTTCTCCGTCGATATTATCGTAAATAAATGAGGCCACCTCGTTTAAATTGTATACCTGATTCATGTTGGCTACATTATCCGTTAAGGGCACCAGCACCTTTTCGGCACCAATGGCTTTTTCCACAAAGCCCTCACTCTTAACATAAACCCGCGAAACATCCATACTATTTAATTTTCAGCGACAAAAGTAAAAAAAATACCTTCTATTCCTTGCTATCCGCGAAAATCATTAAATCCTTTTGATATTATTTTATATCTGGTATGGGAATACTCTTTTTATGCTGATTAAAACACAACCCTAGAATATGGAGCAGCATCTTGTCCTGCAAATTCCTTGGCCAAATACTTATAATAAGCTGTTATAGCGACCATTGCGGCATTATCGGTGGTGTACGCAAACTTGGGTATAAAGGTTATCCAATTTTTACGAATAGCCATATTTTGCAGTCCAACACGCAAACCTGAGTTGGCCGAAACACCACCAGCCAGAGCTATCTGATTGATATTTAAATCTTTTGCTGCTTTTTCTAATTTATCCAACAAAATATCCACAATGGTACTTTGCAACGAAGCGCAGAGATCGTTTTTGTTTTCCTCGATAAAATCAGGATTTTCCTTTACTCTGTCTCTCAAAAAGTACAAGAACGACGTTTTCAGCCCACTAAAACTGTAGTCGTAATCTTTAACCTTGGGTTTGGCAAAAGTAAAAGCATCAGGATTTCCGTCTTTGGCTAGTTTATCAACCAAGGGTCCGCCAGGATAAGGCAAACCCATCACTTTGGCACATTTGTCAAAAGCTTCTCCAGCCGCATCGTCAATGGTTTGCCCCACAACCTCCATGTGCATATAATCTTTAACCAGCACTATTTGACTGTTACCACCCGATACCAGCAAGCACAAAAAGGGAAATTTAGGGTGAGCCGTTTCCTGATCTGGCTCCTTAATGAAATGTGCAAGCACGTGGGCATGTAAATGGTTTACATCAATGAGCGGAATGTTATTGGCCAGGGCAAAACCTTTGGCAAAGGAAGTACCTACCATCAGAGAGCCCATTAAACCTGGTCCACGTGTAAAAGCCACGGCATCGATATCTTCTGCCTTTACACCTGCATCTTTTAATGCTTTATGCACCACCGGCACAATATTTTGCTGGTGCGCCCTGGAAGCCAGCTCAGGCACCACGCCTCCATACTCCTTGTGTACGCTTTGGTTGGCAACGATGTTGGATAATACCACATCATCTTTAAATACAGCTGCTGAGGTATCATCGCACGACGATTCTATGGCTAATATATAGGTGTTCATTTTTAGATTGTTAGACATTAGATGTTAGATATTAGACTAATAGACATTAGATTGTTAGACTAAAGATTAACGATTATGAGATTAATAGATTATGAGACATTAGACTTTTAGATTACAGAATTATTGAATTATGACCTTCACCTGCCTAACAGTCGAGGGTTGAACAATGCACCATGAAAGGCCACTATAAGTTCAACCCGTTCAGGGCTGGAAGATACCTCGATTGCTCACCCCCGGCTTCGCCGGTGGTTATTCATGTTTAGTCCTTTCAGGATATTGTTTATCTACAGACTAATCTGATCTCCCGAAGGAAGTACACTATGAATAACCGTGCGTTACACGCACGGCACAAGTATATGTGGTAGTGTCAGCCCTGAAAGGGTTGAACAATACACTATGCAATCCACGACAAGCTTAATCTCTTCCTAGACATCTTATTTGCCACAATCATAATATCAGTCGTTTTGCTACAAAAAACTGAACTCATATCTACTAACCCCACCTTTGCGGGGCTATGCCTATGTACCCTCAGACAAAAATAATTCTTTGATTTTTTATTGCACGGTTTTTGGTAGATAATAATTCTCTCAAGCACCCGTTTTTAGTGTGTATTTGAGTCCTTTTTTATCTACTTTTGCAAACAAACGACAAAGCTATTAAAAAAATATTTAAAATATTAGTTTATTTGCTGTTGGCTCTGCTAACAACTCCCGTAATAATCTATTTCGTGGTGCTTATTCCGCAGGTTCAAAATTCCTTGGCAGGAATGCTTATGAATAAATTTTCGAGCGATTTAGGTACAGAAGTTTCTATTGAAAATGTTCGCTTTTATCCTATCCGCCAAATAGTACTCAAAAACGTTTTAGTTAGAGATCACCAGCGCGACTCCTTGCTATTTGTCGAAAGCCTTACAGCCCCTATCGACAGCTTTAGTATTAAACGCAGACAAATTTATCTGGGACAAATAACCGTAAACAAACTACAAACCCGCTTGGTAAGCGACTCTTTAAGTAATAATTATTCTTTCCTTATTGATTCGTTGCTAAAAGAAAGAACATCCACCAGCACATGGCAATTAAATGTTCAAAAGCTAAGGGTTAAAAACAGTGCCTTTTCATACCATAACACCTCAGCACCTAAACCACAAACCAAGTTTAATCCCAATGATTTACGTATTTCATCGCTCAGCGTACTTGTTGATAAAATAAAGAGCACAGATAACGAGGTATCTTTTCGCATCAACGATTTATCGGCTCAGGAACAATCCGGACTCCTGCTCAAAAAATCAAAAGCAGAAGTTACCGCCGGAAACAATGGCTTTATGCTACGTAATCTGCTTTTAACCGCAGAACATTCCTTTATTAGCTTGGGCAAGTTTAAGGTGCAATTAGACTCTACCGCAGGAAACAAGGACTTTATACACACAGCCGTTATTGACCTTCAGGTAAACTCCGTTTCGTTGGATCAGTATGAGTGTGCGCTGGTTATCCCAAATTTTCCGACACTAAATAACCGAATTAACCTGAGGGGGAATTTTACGGGCACCATAGCCGATCTTAAAGGTCGCGACATAAGCATTAATGCAGGCACCAACACCTATCTATCCACCAGCTTCGACATCACAGGATTACCCAACTTTAGAGAGTCGTATATATTTTTAGATGTAAAACAACTGAGTACCAACATTGTAGATCTCAATAAAATATTATCAATAAATGCCCAATCGGAGCGTGTAGATTTGCCTGCTTCATTTGAAAGGATGGGTAACATTGAATACAGCGGAAAATTTTCGGGCTTTGTAGATAACCTTGTTGCTTATGGAAGCTTTAAAACCGACCTGGGCAATATAAACACCGACTTAGGCATAAAAATAACTGACGACGACAAGCTTATCTATTCGGGTTTTGTTAGTACCAAGAGATTTAACATCGGCAAAATGCTAAATTGGGAAAACAACCTGAACAATGTTAGTATGGACGTATCGGTTCAGGGATACAAACTAGGCAATAGCGAGTTTAATTCGTATATCAAAGGAACGATAGATTCCATTGATATTAAAGGCTATAAATATGAAAAAATTGAGCTGAATGGTTTATTCTCTAACCAACGTTTCAACGGTAAAATTAATTTAAACGATCCCAATGCGCAACTGCTGTTTAATGGCATAGTTGATTTTAGTGAAAATATTCCGGAGTTTGATTTTACCGCGATTTTAAATGATGTACGGCTCGACAAATTGAATATAGCACCTAACCTTGTGGGCAGTAAGCTAAGCCTGATGCTCAGCTCATCGCTAAGTGGAACAACTATAAACACGCTATCGGGAACCACCGTTTTGCATAAGGGTAGTTTTTTAATCGACGATCAAATATTTTTGATTGATTCGCTGGTGCTAGATGCCAAACAAGACCAATATGAAAAGGAAATAACACTAAAATCGGACTTATTAGATGCGCAGCTCACCGGCAACTTTAACTTAAATGCAATGCCCACTGCTATAAAGCAGGTATTATCGGAGTATGTGCCATCTATGTTTTCGGCACCAACCGAAACCAATTATCGCGATAGGTTTGCTTTTAACATCAACACCAAAAATCTATCGGAGCTGATGAAAGCTTTCCAAAGTAAGTTAGTGGTGTCCGACAGCAGTAATATCCATGGCAGCATGAACAGTTACAGCAAGCAATTGGAAATAAAAGGTAATTTTAACGAAATTAAATACAATTCCTTTTCGGCGCAAAACCTTGATGTAGCGGTGAATACCCTCAACGGACAACTTACTACCCAGTTGAATAGCAACGTTTTTGAAATAGGGAAAATTATTCCACTCCATAACTTTAAGCTTACCCAAAATGCCTCGAATGATTCCATTGAACTAGATTTTCGCTGGAAAAACACAGACAATAACCCTGGGGAAGGAAAGATAAGTTCAATCACAAAAATAAATAGAACAAATGAGGGCGATGTTTACTCTAAAATAAACCTTTTGCCATCCTATGTCAAAGTGTACGACTCACTTTGGACTATACAGGATTCCGAAATCAATTTAACCCCTATGGGTTTGCGTGTAAATACCTTTAGGGTGCACCATCTTAACCAAGAAATTAACATTAACGGATCGTTGGATAAAGACATGAGGGGAGCACTAACTACCCATTTTCAAAATATCGACATAGGTGCTTTAACTTCATTATTTAATTTGAGCAGTATTACTTTTGATGGACAGTTAAACGGATCGGTTGAATTGAAAGGCAGCCTTGAAGAACCCATTATAACCAGTCAGTTAGACCTCGATAGCTTTAAAATTAACAACGAGGATATTGGGCATTTAAATATCGAATCGAATTGGAGCAATTTGCAAAATGCCGTACTTGTGAAGGCGCTTATCGCAAAAGATAACTTACGGCCACTTAGCGGAACGGGTTATTTTAAACCATCAGATAACGATTATAGTTTTGATTTTGAGCTGGACAGTCTGCCGCTGAGCTTTGTAAACCATTATACGAGTTCAGCTATTCAAAACCTTAAAGGTACCGGCTCTGGCAATGTGCGATTGCTAAAAACTGAATATGGTTTTGGCATTGAAGCTGCGGTAAAAGTAAACAAGGCAAAATTTGATGTGGATCTTTTACAGTGCTCCTATTTCGTGGAAGATTCTGTTATCATCACCCCCGAATCATTTGTATTTAAAAATATGACTCTAACAGATGCTCGTGGGCGAAAGGGAAGTTTTGACGGAAGCATCCGCCACGAAGGTTTCAGCAATATGTACTTCGACCTTTATGTACACACCAACAATATGCTGGTGCTGAACACAAAGGAAAAAGACAATCCCTTATATTACGGAACTGTTTATGCCGATGGCGATTTGGCAATATGGGGTACAACAGACGATTTAACGATGGACATCAACGGCCAAACCAAATACAACACCAAGGTTTACATCCCTATATCGGCCAATGAGGAAGCGCTCAACAATAATTTTATCCGTTTCGTGCAGCCCGAAGATTCGCTAAAAAAAGCAAAACAAAAGCAAGAGGAATACCGGGTAGAGATATCTAATTACAATTTAAACATGGGCTTGGATATTACGCCCGATGCCGAGGTTCAGGTTATTTTTAAAACTGCCGGAGGTAATGTACTTAAAAGCTGGGGTAAAGGCAGCATACAAATACAACGAAGTAAAGAAGGAGAAATTAGTTTTTTGGGCGATTATACCACCGAGAAGGGTGATTTTTTGTTTTCACTGGAGAATTTGGTAAACAAAAGATTTGACATCAACAAAGGTGGTTCCATCGTTTGGGAGGGAAGCCCTTATGATGCTACCATTGACATTACCGCTACCTATAAATTGAAAGCCTCACTTCAATCGCTTATTGGATCCACCGGCACCTCGGGCGAAATATCAGGTAGGGTGCCAATTAACTGCGATTTGATATTGAGCAATCGTTTATCCCAACCAAATATCAACTTTAACATTTCGGCACCCACCGTTGAACAGAGCACACAAAACTTCATACGCGAGGCCATAAGTACCGAGGAGGAACTTAACCGACAAGTACTTTCGTTACTTGTGCTCAATAGGTTTTATACACCAAGTTACAACACTTCCGCTTCGGGGGTTCAAAATTCCAACCTCGCCAATGCTTATACTTACGAACTAATCTCGTCGCAACTAAGTAACCTAGTGTCGCAAATGATTGAAGATGTGGATGTGGGCATTAGCTACCGGCCCCAGGATGAAATATCGAGTGAACAAATAGAAGTAGCGCTATCTACCCAAATATTTAACGACCGCGTTACGCTAAACGGAAATGTAGAATATGGCAAGTATGGACGATATGGTACTCCAAACCAAAATTCAAGCAACATAGTGGGCGACTTCGATCTCGATGTTAAACTAAATCGCTCGGGGAGTTTGCGCGCTAAAGCATATACCCATAGCAACGACGACTTTAGCATCGATAACTCTCCAACCACACAAGGTGTAGGTTTGTCGTACCAAGAGGAATTTAACACCGTTGGCGAACTAATGCATAAATATTGGAACTGGATAACCGGGAAAGGGAAAAAAGAAGATGAGATGAAATAATTCATTCCCAAACAAGATGAAAAAAAAATCCCTTTTTCAACATATAAAACGCTGAAAAAGGGACACTTTACTTTTAGCACTTATTACTCTGTAATTCCTTTCCAGCTATCCGTGCGAAAAGGAACAGCAGGAAGACCTTCATTATTAAACAGGTTCAGGTCTTCGGGATTATTGCCCCAGCCAAAACGCACCGCAACGGGATTTTCAACCTCATCTGAATAAACCACTACAGAATTGTCGTTGAGAATTTCACCTTTTGCCCAATAAAATCTCTTGTCGGCACCGGCAATGCTAAAAGCTTTTAGGTAACCATACTTATCTTTGAGCTCCAGGCCACTGCCGGTTTCGGTAAAATGGATAATGGCTTTACTACCCTTAACTTCAATGGATTGATACATAGGGCCTGAGTTAACCACATCCTTATGATATGCTACTTTTAGCGCATTTAATCCTAGTCGCAAACCTACATCCTGCTTGTTGCGAGGATGAATATCATTCGCTTCGCCAATATCTATGGTCGAGGCCATTCCGGTATTTGGTAATGCCAAAGCCATTGTTTGTGCTTCGCGCAGCTCGGCCCATTCACTATCCGTCGGTTGCTCGTCGGCTTGCATAAAATTGGCCAATTGCACCCATAAAAACGGAAAATCACCTATCCCCCATTGTTGACGCCAGTCCTTAATAAGTGTTTGAAAAACCCTCCGGTACTGGAAAGCCCGGCTGGCATTGGACTCGCCTTGATACCATATAGCACCTTTAATACCATAGGGGACAATAGGATTGATCATTCCATTGTAAAGTAATGTTGGATAATCATTTGGCCTCATTCCCTTTGCAGCGAGAGAAACCTGTGTGAACTTTATTTTCCATTTTCCGGCCAAAGGGATCCGCTCATCCTTAACTTTAAGATAAAGGTCTTTATCTTCTCCATAAATACCTCCACCACCTCCGTTATCTGCAACGCGCACGGCCAGCACATTTTCGCCTTCTTGCAAAACGCCAGTTGGCACATCATATATGCGATCCTCATTGTAGGCATTGGTTTGGCCTACCAAGTTGCCATTAATCCAAGTCATGTCCTTGTCATCCACTTTCGACAAATAAAGTTCAGCACTATTTTGAGCCTGCTCTTTGGTCAGCATAAAACGGGTTCGATACCAAGCTATGCCATCAACCTCCGGATAGCCACTGTTTTCCCACAACAAGGGGGCTTTGATGGTTGCCCAATCCTCATCTTCCAAATTTGGAGCAGCATACAAAGCCTTGCCGTCTTTTAAACCTCCATCCTCCGATGGAATCTGACCGTCAAACAAACCTAAAAGCTTACTTAATTTCTCCTGCTCATAGTTTTCCGTATCCAGCTGTTTCAATTCCGACAACGCTTGAATAAAACCAGGATCTTTGGACACATTTTCGGGGCTTATCCATGTTTCGGCAACAGTTCCACCCCACGAAGTATTAATCATGCCAATAGGCACATTCAATTCTTCAAGTAACTTACGAGCAAAGAAATATCCTACCGCCGAAAAATGGCCAACGTTGTTAGGGGTGCATTCTTCCCACTGTCCACCTTCCAAATCATCAACCGGAAATTGACCTATTTCTCTTGGTACCGTGAACATCCGCAGCTTAGGATAATTAGCCTCAGCAATTTCCTCCTCGCTGTTGTTTACATTGTTCACAACCCATTCCATGTTCGACTGTCCGGAACATACCCAAACCTCACCTATCAAAATATCTTTAAGTTCTATCCTATTTTTACCTTCTACAATCAAGGTATAAGGTCCTCCATATTCCATCACAGGAAGCGTTGTTTTCCACTTCCCGTTTTTATCGGCTGTGCTTTTAACGGTTTTACCCGCAAATTGGATGGTGATTTTTTCGTTTTTATCGGCCCAGCCCCATAGTGGGTTTGCAAGCCCTTGCTGAAGCACCATGTTGGAGCTAAAAATACGGGCGACTTTAACATCTGCCCGTGTGCTACCAAACCATACCATGAATATTGATAGCGCAAATAAGATTTTTTTCATATGTTTATAATTTTATTATTTGCTGACAATGAGCTAATTAATTAAAGTTGTTAACGCCAAGAAATTAAATTTTCATATACATGCTCGAAGCAATAGTCCTTTGTGCTTAGCGTTTGAAGTCAGTTTCATGTACGGGGTTTCCATATCTGTGTATGGATATTTCAACCTCCAGTAAAAATCGACCTTTATGCAACTTCTTTCTTTATCTCAACTTCAACTCCCATTTCTTTTAGAAGCTGAATGTGTCGCTTAATTTGTTTTTCTTTTTTTATTTCTTGTAAATATTCTGCACCTAACTCTTTATAAGCTACTTTGTCCTGCAAGATGTAGTAGGCGGCTATCAGGATCTTGTGTCCTATTGCTATTAGCGCTCTTTTTTTACCTCTTCGTCCTACAAGACTATCGTACTTACTCCGTAGATATGTGTTTTTTGTTCGTGTTGCTGCCCATGCACATTGTACTAATAATACTCTAAGGAATTTATCGCCGTGGGTTATCCTCGTACTTTTTTTTTTACCTGCGGACTCGTTGCTCCCCGGGGACATGCCTGCCCAAGATGACATATGTTGTTCGCTTGGAAATTGTTCCATATTATTTCCAACTTCTGCTAAAATGTAGGCTGCACCATCTCTTCCCACTCCTGGTATTGTAGCTAGAAGCTCTGCATCTAAAATGAGTTCATTTTCTTTTAGCTGCTTTTCTATCTGGGCATCTAATTTTTCTAATATCTGTTTTTTACTTTCAATGGATTCCTTAACCATTTGAAGCATAAACTTGTGATGCGTCGTTAAATTACCCTTTAAAGATGCAGTAAGCTCTTCAACAGACGAATGCATCTTCCCATGACGAAGTTTTACCAACTCTTTTACATCCTCTTCGCCGGCGATCATACTGTCAATTATTCTGGTCGCGGTTGCGCCATTCAGGTTGCTAACAACACTTGAAAGTTTAATATTAGCATCTTCAAGTAGCTTATGTATCCTGTTTTTTTCTGAGGTAATAGATTCAATAACTTTTCGCTTATATCTAGTCAAATCGCGTAGCTCTCTAATTGGTTTTGGGGGAATGAAACTTCCTTTCAAAAGACCGCTGAGTAAAAGCTTAGTGATCCACTTGCTATCTTTTTTATCCGTTTTCTGTCCCGGAACATTTTTAATGTGGCGCGCATTGACCAGCAATATCTCAAAATCTGATTCCAAAATATTGTATACTGGTTTCCAATATACGCCAGTGCTTTCCATTGCTACATGGGTAATATTTAGCCCTTTAATCCAATCGCGCATTTGCTCAATGGACTCAGTGAAACTGTCAAATGAGCGGGTTTCTTCGTTTATGCCAGTACCCCGAACTGTGGCTACAAGTATCTTTTTATGGATATCAATACCACAGCCGCGTTCTATTACTTGCTCAAACTCGATGTTGTTTCTAGTAGTTGTATTTGCCATATCTAATGTTTTGCACTAAGTTCCGAATTTCTACTAATAATCATCCCCCTTTGTGTCAATTTACCTTGTCATGGGTGTTTCATGTGT
>JAGXIO010000047.1 GCA_024635555.1 Saccharicrinis sp. | reverse complement strand
TAGATCTAAAAAGTTCATGGCAAAAATTGAAGAGTGGAGAAAAAATGATCTGTTGATTTATTTCCTCCCTCCATATTCACCGGAATTGAACCTGATAGAAATCCTGTGGCGGAGAATCAAATATCAATGGTTGCCTTTTGAAGCTTATATCTGTTTTCAAAATCTCAAAGAACGCTTATCGTACGTTTTGAACAATTTTGGTCATAAATACGACATTGAATTTTAATCGTTACTTATGAAGCCCGGACAAGACAAAAAAGTAGATTTTGAATATGAGCGCTGTGGCGTATGCAACATTTTTATGGCAAACGAACCACTTGCAGGCAAAAGGTATGTGGAGGTCAAGAATACCAAGACCAAGAAAGACTGGGCACTCTTTATAAAGGAACTCGCGGATACCCATTATAAAAGTGCAACAAAAATCAAGTTGGTCATGGACAACCTGAACACCCATTCCCCGTCCGCTTTATATGAAGTGTTCGAACCGGAGGAAGCTAAGCGGGTGTGGGACCGCTACGAATTCATATATACCCCAAAACACGGGAGCTGGCTAAATATGGCCGAGATAGAGCTCAATGTACTGAACAGGCAATGCCTCAACAGGAGGATCGGCAATATCGAAACGATAAAAGATGAAGTTAAAGCGTGGTCCGAATCGAGAAATAATATGAATGCGAAGATAAACTGGCAATTCACAACCAATGATGCGCGGGTGAAATTAAAAACCCTTTACCCGAAAATCGAGTCTTGACTTGACACTAGTGATTATGGCTATATTTGAAAAGAGCGATCCCGAAGTGATTTCGTTCAATACATGGTATCGTGCATGAGGGTTTTAGCGGTTGTCGAAGGTTTGTGGCTCGTAAAAAATTAGTGTAGACTGATAGGGAATTGACTCCTAAGCCCATACAACACTATCAAACATTAGCAATAATTAAAAAGAAAACTATATGAGAAATTTGATTTTGATTACAGCATTAATTTTAATTTTCAACACCTTTGGATATTCCCAAATTACAGATTTACGAGAATTGTCTAAAAACCATTCCAAAGTTGTATGGGTGAGAGATTTTAGTGGGAAAGACCGACATTCAAACTCAAATGAAAACAAATCCAAAATTGTTGGTTTCGATTCAAAAGAAGGCAAAGAGCGAATAATTGTAGATAAATTAGATGGCTATACAAAGCCCCTTTTTACCCCTGACGGTAAGAGGGTTGTATTTACCAATCGCCGCGACAAAAATATTTATATTGTAAATTGGGATGGAACAAATCTTAGAAAACTTGTAAAAGGAAGTGTAGCGGATGTATGGCAAAACCCTGTTGACGATATGATATGGGTTTATTACCAGACTGATTTTGGTCAAAAAGCTCCACTATACCGAATGCCAATTGACAAAGAAGGTAAACCCGAATTAGTATGGAATACAACAGAGTTAGATATTGATAACTTTCAGCTCTCCAGAGATGGGAAATATGCAAGTGGATTGTTTCCATGGCCCAAAGGAGGCGTAGCAAATCTCGAAACAAAAGACTGGGAACTGCTCGGTAATGGTTGCTGGACAAGTCTTTCGCCTGATGATTCAAAAATATTTTGGATTTTTGATGGTTCACATCGTAATGTGTATATAAGCTCAGATAATGGTGGAAAATGGATGGTTCCAATAGGAAACGCTCCTGGAATTAATGGATTTGAAGTTTATCACCCTCGATGGAGTAATAGTCCTGAAATAATTTCCATTTCGGGTCCTTATGTTGGTAAAGGAGGGCAGCCGGGAGGTAATCGGATAAGAGAAGGATATACAAAAGTTGAAATTTATGTTGGCAAATTTAGTGCGGATTATAAATCCATTGAAGCATGGATGCAAATAACAAAAAACGATGTGGGCGACTACTTTCCTGATGTTTGGGTTAAAGGAGGCGAAAAAATTGATATTCCATCAACAATATCAAAGGATATAAATAAAGTAAATGTTAAAACTCTTGACAGCAAAACGATAAACCGGTTTAAAACATGGCCTGGCACAAATGAGGGCTTGGTGTTTTTGTGGGAAAACTCACGTACAGAAAATAAAGTAAAGACCTTTGATAATAAAAACTATTCAGCTCAATTAAAGTTAAAAGGGAAAGCCATTTATGGCATCAACAATAGTTTAGACCTATCCGATGGTTTAGCAATTATTGAGGGGGCTAACGAAAATATTCTTCATGCTTGCCAAAACAGCAACCAACTTACAATTGAAGCGTATATTAGCTGTGATAATTTAGTGCAAGAAGGACCGGCACGAATTATAAGTTTTTCTTCCAACGCAAGTTCCCGAAATTTCACGCTTGGGCAGGACAAAAATAAATTAGTGATGCGATTGCGTACACCTTTCTCTGGTAACAATGGTTCAATGCCACAAATAGAGCTTGGCGAAATAAAACAAAATGAGCCACTTCATCTAATAGTTAGTTATGCTCAAGGGCATTTGAAGTGCTATTTCAATGGCAAGCAAATGCCGCTGCAAAAAACATATCAAGGCGATTTCTCTAAATGGTCAGAGCAACAATTGATTTTTGGAGACGAAGTTGGTGGTGGCAGAAACTGGTCGGGAAATATGGAGGGAGTAGCAATTTACAATCGTTTTTTTAACGATGAGGAAGCTGCAAAACATTACGAACTTTGGCAAAAGAAAATAAAAGACCGCATAAAACCCTCTACAATTGTAGTTAATGCAACGCTGGAACAGATAAGCACAACTCCAGAGCCGACTTCAATTGCACCCTATCAACGTTGTATGGCCGAGTTTGTGTACAAAATAAACAAGGTTGAAAAAGGCACATTGCAAACCGACAGAATAATTGTAACTCAATGGGTAATACTTGATGGCAAAAAGATACCTGTTTCAGTAAAAATTGGAGAAACAAAAAAAATGTTCCTGCAAAAATTTGACGACCATAAAGAGCTTGAAGGTGAGCGATTAGTAAGCGATATTGATGAGTTTGATTTAGAGCGATTTGTGAATATAAACAGATAAGTGATGAATTTTTATGATTTTTACCTGACAAAAAAAGTAGTTTAATTAGAGTCTGTCTATAAAGTAAGTGCTTGATTCAGGAAGTTCGAATTCAAGGCTTGCGAAGTCATAAAATAAAGGAGTTTACTTGTGTAATCGACTGTTTTTATGACGAGCGTAACGCAGAAGTCGGACTTTATGGACAAGCACTAATTAAAGCTTCTCGGATTTTACAAATCGCAGAATATGGTTTTCTCTTCTCATTTATTTATTTTTTATTTTTTGCCGGTAGTTTTATTGGTTTACTATCTGGTTCCCATAAAAGCAAGACACTTTGCGCTAACCCTATTTAGTTATGTGTTTTATGGCTGGGCGAATCCATTATTTGTGTTTTTAATGTTTTTTTCCACCGCTGTCGATTATGTGTGCGGATTATATATCTCCAAATCATGGGGCCAGTCGCGAAAAATCCCCCTAAAAGCATTGGAAAAAGATGGCACCAGGAGCCAGAAACAAAAAGTAGCAGTGATTGTTTCTGTTGTGGTAAACCTATCGGTGCTCGGGTTTTTTAAATATTTCAATTTTGGCATCGACAACTACAATGCCCTAATGAATGCTTTGGGAGCAGAATCGCTACAATACGATACATTTTTCAGAGTAGTTTTGCCACTCGGAATTAGTTTTTATACTTTTCAGTCAATGAGTTATTCCATTGATATTTATAGAGGAGATGCCATCGCTATTCGCCGATTTATCGATTTTTCCTGTTATGTTTCCATGTTTCCTCAGTTGGTAGCAGGACCTATAATAAGGTTTCAGGAAGTTGCATCGCAACTAATAAATCGTACTCATACAGCCGAAAAATTTGCAAGAGGAGTGGCCTTTTTTATGCTGGGTTTCGGAAAGAAGATACTTATTGCCAATGTGTGCGGCAAAATGGCCGATATGGCATTTGAAGCCAATGGGCTTTCAGTTTTCGATGCTTGGTACGGAGTTGTAGCTTATGCCTTTCAGATTTACTTCGATTTTAGCGGATATACCGACATGGCCATTGGATTAGGGCTAATGTTTGGTTTTGTCTTCCCCAAAAATTTCGATTCTCCCTATTCTTCAAAATCAATTACAGAATTCTGGAGACGCTGGCATCAATCGCTCTCCACATGGTTGCGCGATTATTTATATATCCCGCTAGGAGGAAACCGAAAAGGAAAAACACGGGCATACATCAACCTTACACTGGTGATGATTTTGGGAGGTTTATGGCATGGCTCATCTTGGAATTTCCTTATTTGGGGTGTTTTTCATGGCAGTCTGTTGGTGCTCGAACGATTGGCCGGAAAAGAAAGTTTTTACAAGCGATTACCTTCTGTTATTCAGATTTTTATAACATTTGTACTTGTCTTATTTTCGTGGGTGTTTTTTAGGGCTGATACTCTTAGCGATTCATGGCAATATTTTCTTAATCTGTTTGGCATGGGATACGCAAACCCTGCCTCAGACTTAATTCATGTTATAACATACAACGGATATTATATTTTTACATTTATTTTTGCTGCTGCTATCGTTTGGTTTGCCCCTCAAACCTGGGATTTTACCCGTAAAATAACGTGGCAAAAAGCGGTTTATATGTGTGGTGTTTTCGTCGTTTCAATATTGATAATAACCACACAATCATATAATCCGTTTATTTACTTTATATTTTAAATATTAAACAATATAAAAGAACTCAGAAGAAGATAATGTTACGATAATCTAAAAAGGATAATCATATTTTATTAATTGCTATATTATGTCTGCAGACACACAAAAATATAAATACAAAAACCGCGAAGAACAGGCCAGAATTGAGGTAGGGCATACCTCAATTAGTCCAAAGCTTTCGAAGGTGTTGATTGTTTTTTTTATTGCTGTTATTGTGTCAGTCCCAGTTGTTCAGTTTGCTTATGAAATAAATAAAGGACATGATTTACAGGAGTTTGAGATTATAAAGTCGGTTATAAATATATTTGAGACTAAAGTAGATAGTACGAAAAATATATCACAAAAAATAGCAAATAAAAATGAGCTATTGTTGAATAACATTAAGGATTACGAAGCCAATCTGGAAGATAACTCTCTTCTGCAAAAAACATTTCTTGCCCCCATTGAAAGCATCTTCACTCGAACGTTAGATGTTGGAAATGAAAAAGTGTACGTCGGAAAAAATAACTGGCTCTTTTACCGTAACGATGTGGATTACCTTACTTCCAAAGGTTTTTTAGAACCTGAAGTATTGAAGCAAAGGGTTCAAAACGCAGCGATTCAACCCAATCCAATTCCTGCTATTCTGGATTTTAAAAAGCAATTGGAAAAACAAGATATCGAATTGGTCATAATGCCAGTACCCAACAAAGCCATGCTCCTTCCCGAAAAACTTTCTTCTTCGTTTATAAATAACAGCGAGGTTTTACAAAATGCATCGTATTCTCAATTTCTTAAAACATTGGATATAAACAATGTGAAGGTTTTTGATGTTTCAGAACTATTTTCTGATAGCAAACAAGCCGGTAATGACGTGTTTTTGAAAACCGATACCCATTGGACTCCTGAGATGATGCAAATCTCAGCCACCTCCCTGGCAAATAAAATCAGAAATAACATTAAACAACAATTAAACAGTAGTAAGTACACACGCAAACCAACAGAAATATCAGCACAGGGCGATATTGCTCACATGTTGAAATTAGATAATATCGACAGTCATTTTGCGCCTCAAACAATTACCATTCAACAGGTTTTACAAAATGATAAACATTGGCAAACTGACGAAAATGCCGAAATCTTATTACTTGGCGATAGTTATACCAATATTTTTTCAGATGGCGGTTTAGCTTGGGGTGAATCTTCCGGATTTGCAGAGCAATTAAGCTATGAACTGAAAACCGGAATCGACCGTATCAGTCAGAATGCCGGAGGGGCCTTCTCAACTCGCGAAACATTGGCAAATGAACTTATGAGAGGAAACAATCGCCTGAAAAACAAAAAAGTGCTTATCTGGCAATTTGCTGTTCGTGAGTTGGTAGAGGGCGATTGGAAAATAATCCCAATGAACTTGCAACAAAAAAAGGCATCGGAGTTTTTGCAAGTACAAAGCGGTGATAGTGTTCTCGTTTCTGGAAAAATCATCAGTATTTCAAAAGTTCCAAAACCCGGAACGGTACCTTACAAAGACCATGTTGTTTCAGTTGTTTTATCTGATTTAGAAGGTGGTGTAAATGCCTCAAAAGCACTAGTTTATATGCTGAGTATGAGTGATAATAAATGGACAGCTGCAGCTAATTTAAAAGTGGGTAGTCAAATTAAAATCCGCTTAACATCGTGGGATGATGCAGAACAAAAATACGGAAATATGAACCGCAGTGAGGCGGAAAACGATGCTTATGCTTTTGAACAACCATGTTGGGGGGAATTAGTTGATAAAGAACGCAAAATACAAGATAAAAAACCGCAAAAAGACATTCCAATAATAGAAAAGAAAATACAAAAAAATAACATCAATACACCAGATGACATTTCGAATTCAGAAGCAAAAATAGTGCACGATGTTTGCGCAAGTCTGCTTTCAGAGACAGATGCCTTGACCATAAAAGGTACTGATGGCTGGCTTTATCACAGAGATGACCTCATACAAATAACTGCGAATAAGTTTTGGGGTGATTCAGCACTTCGTGTGAACCCCGATAGAAAGCCGAAATATGCTGACCCATTAGAGGCATTAAAAGCATACAATGAAGAATGCAAAAAAGCCGGCATTCAATTACTTGTAGTTCCTATACCATTGAAGGCAAGCGTTTATCCCGATTTTTTATCGGATAAAAGTGCCGGTATATCGCCAATAAAAGAACTTACGCCATATTCCAATCAGTTTTATGCTGCGTTAAAAACTTCCGGGGTGGCATTGTTAGATTTACGAGAAGTATTTTTTGAAGCACGAAAATCTGGCGTGCAGGTATATTGCAAACACGACAGTCATTTCTCGGGAGACGGAGCCGCGATTGTAGCATCGGAAGTTGCAAAACAATTAAAAAACAACACTTGGTACAATGATGTTCCCAAATACCACTACAAGCGCCAAATAAGCGAGATTACAATTAAAGGCGACCTGAATTCTACTCTTAGTGTAAACTCAAATTTAACGGAGAAAATTAGCTTGCAGACAATTAAGGGACCAGAGGGTGATTTCATTCAAAAGTCTGCAGAAAGCCCGGTTTATTTACTTACCGATAGTCATGGATTGGTATTTCATGAGGGAGGCGATATGTTTGCTGTGGGGGCTGGTTTATTCGATTTACTTTCGGCAGAATTGGAGTTCCCAATTAACATGACGGCCATTAAGGGTTCGGCAGGGCGCACAGCCCGCATTACGCTGTATCGCGAATTGCAAAAAGAACCGGAATTGAACAACAAGATAAAAGTTATTGTGTATTGTTTTACTGCTAGAGAATTCACAAGCGGAGCATGGGGTATAGTGCCCTTGCAAAAATTGGAATAACACCAGTTCAACTATAAAATTACGTATTGGATGTTCTTGTATTATTTAACCTGAATTATTCATAAAAAAAGGGAGTTTGTCCCCTAAAAACAGCTGAAGTATCAGTATTTTTAGGGTGTTGACAACAAACATCCCTGGAACAATGATAAAAAATAATTCTGAGAACGCGACCCCAATCCTGAATCTTTTT
>JAGXIO010000046.1 GCA_024635555.1 Saccharicrinis sp. | reverse complement strand
TGGGTGGCCATTGCTTTTGTTATTGCCACACCCATTGCATATTTCGCCATGAACAAATGGCTCGAAAGTTTTGCCTATAAAACCAATTTGAGTTGGTGGATTTCTGCCCTGGCCGGCTTGTTGGCTTTGGGAATTGCATTGGTAACGGTTTCGTTTCAATCGTGGAAAGCTGCCACGAAAAACCCGGTTCAAAGTTTAAGATATGAATAAAGTTGATGGTGAGTTGGTCCCGATGAATCGGGAGCGGGCGGCTACAAGAAATACTGTGGAGGCCTTGAGGTATGAGTAGCAAATAACGCTATAGGTTTAATTGATTTAAAATGGATTGTTTTCGCTGGCGTGAAATGCTAATGGTTGTGCCATCAAGCATTTTCAGATACCCGCCATCTTGTTTTTCGTAGGATCGAATGAATTTGGAATTGATCAAGTGGGATTGGTGTACGCGCAGAAATCCGAATTCAGTGAGTAATTCTTCGTATTCTTTCAAGGTTTTTGATACCAGCACTTTTTCACCTTTTTGCAAAAAAAACAGTTGTATAATTATTTTCACCCAAACATCGCACGATCTCCGAAATCTGCACAAAAAGAACACGTTCATAGGTTGGGAGGGCAATTTTTTTATTCTCGTCTTTTTGAAGCGTATTTTGTACAATATTCTGAAGTGATTCATTGGAATGCTTTTGATCTAATTTTTGGGTTACCTTTCCAATAGCTATTTTTAGATCCAATATATTAATTGGTTTTAGCAAATAGTCAGTAGCACACAGGCGAATGGCTTTAATTGCATATTGATCAAATGCGGTGATAAAGATGACATCGAAGTCGATGTTATCGATTCGTTCCAAAAGGTCAAAACCCGAACCTCCCGGCATCTGAATATCAAGAAACACCAGTTCCGGTTTTTCTGATTGAATGACATCAAGCCCTTCCAGAGCATTTTCTGCAAACCCTACGATTTCAATATTCTGGCAATAACGTTCTAGTATTTGGCGTAGATTTTCACGATTTTTAAATTCGTCATCAATAATGACACTGCGTATTTTTTTCATGTGGACTAGTTCTCAATGTCAAATATTATTTCTGCGATGGTGCCTGATTGGTTGTCTGATGTTTCAAGCCGGTCGACCAAATTAAAGGTGATTTCATTTTTATAATTTTCCATCATAAGGTCAATGCGTTTTTGTGTCATTTTAAGTCCTTTACCATTCGAATCCTTTTTTGAATCATCTTGCTTTTTTAATCCATTACCATTGTCTGTAACTTGTATTTTAATTTTTAAACGGTCAATCTTTAAAACACTGATTTGTATTAATCCTTTATCCTTTTTACCATCCATGCCGTGTATAACTGCATTCTCGGCAAATGGCTGAATTAACATGGCCGGAATTTCGGTATTAAAAGTATCAACTCCTTCCTCCACATTGATTTCAAAGGTAAAATTATGTCGCAACGATTCCAGTTCAAGATAAGTATTAATTGTTTCAAGTTCCTGATGAAGGGATATCAACTCTGATTCGGACTGAAAAAGTATATCCCGCATAAGACTGGCAAATTTAGACAGGAATACATTGGCTTTATTGTTTTCATTGTTGTTGATTAGGTATTGTATTGAACTCATGGCATTGAACAAGAAATGAGGATTAAGCTGCGAACGCACGGCTCCTAATTGTAACTCAAGTTTAGCTCTATTCTGCTTTTCTTTTCTCTTTATTCTGATGGTCACAATAAGAAAAATGCCCCAACCTGCCAATACCAATAAAATTGCTCCACCAAGAACCCCGTAAAGGATTCTTGGTGAAATTGTTGCTTCTGACACTTCAAATTTTTCTCGGTTAATCATTTCAATAAACATTGTAACAAATTCTTCAATTGGAGAACTTCCCCCTGAGTGCACAACTATTCCCTTTGGGTTAACCAAGAAATAAGAGGACATATTATTAATCTTAAATTTCTTCAATGCTTCTTTTTCCCAATTATTGTTCTTGACTATGATTCCTTTTGGTTTATTTTTCTTGATGAAATCCTTGGTTAATGAATCGTTTTTATTGACAAAAACGGTGATCAATTCAAATTTGGATGTTGGCAATTCATCTTTCATTTTCTGATAAGCCTTGAAGTCTTCTACTTGATAGTCCTTGCTTAAGTCACAAAACATTATTTTAACAAATTTGCCTTTAAATTTAGATGAGCTGATCTCCTTTCCATTAATGTCTTCTGCTATAAAGTCAGGAAAGCTCGTACCAACACTTAGATCAATGCATTGATTTTGTTTCTCCATTAGAAGTCTGGCAAATTCAGTATCCTTATAGCGACTTTGAAAATCGCTATTTAAGGAAACCGCTTCTTTAATACTATTGTGGTTAAATGCATTGAGTACAGCATTGGCAAGCATGGCATACTTTACAGCCCCGGGTAATGTCAATTCTCCTAGATAATAGCTTTCGGATGGCGAAATCCTACGGTTTACATCATATCCCTTCATGATTAGAGATTTACGGTACAGGTAACGTTTTGTGAAGCTCTGCATTTTCATAGATGTAATTGCCTGGTTGTTTCTCCAGTCGACAGAAGGAAAAAGAAGGTCGAACGATTTGCCATTTACTTTTCCTTTATTTTTCTGCAAGTAAAAACCAATTAAACTGGTTTGTCCATAGTAATAAATATCCGTTTTTAAGTGATCGTAAGCCCATGCTGATAGGGAATCTTGATAGATTAATAGATAATTTTCCAGATTGCTAATCCATTTGTCAATCCGTAATTTTGCTGCATTTTCAGTAAGAGAATTATCGTATTCTACTGGCGGCAGTGATTTTATTATTTTCTGTAAAAGCATATTTTTAAGTGATCCTTTTCCTGAAAGCATGGCTTGATGATTTGCCAGCTTGATATGTATGCTATCACCAGGTTCTACCAAAAAATTGTTCCTTGTATCTGAAATACCATCAACATCCATGCTGAGGACCATTGGCCGTTGCAATTTACGCGACAAATAAAATGGTTGATTTGGATGAAGTTCCATTTCCAGTTCAAGAGAAAATAAATTGATGTAACTATTCCATAATGAACAGCTTATTTTTTTTGATTGGCAGTTGTTGTCAACAGTACCTGAAAGAACGAAACCTTGATCCTCTTCAGGATTATATTCGGTGATATGGCTTCTGGTTTCCATGTCTTGTTGATACAAAGATGGGTGCTTATATTTTGTTTTTGACTTGCCCGAATAAGCCCGCAACATGCAAGTTGAGCTATTTAATTGATAAATGCCTTGGCTATTCATACTTTCCAATTGCGATGATAATGTATCCTTACCGTGATTTTGAAGTGAATCTATTTTTTCAAAATTTGATTCGGATGTAATCTCAATATTTTGGTTGTTTTTTGATTGTACACTATAAGAAGTCCTGATTTGACCATTCATGTAATTTGAGAGATCATGCGATTCGTTTACTCTGGAAAAATCAGCAAATAACTTCTGATAAGTAGTTTTTAAATACTCTCCATACCCCTTATAGTTATTAATGAGCAAGGCTGTTGCGTGAATATTATTCTTCGTACTTTCAGCTATTTTTTTTTGAATTATCGAGTCAGGTATTGATATTGATTGAACTTCACCTAATATTGAAACCTCAAATGGAATAGGCTGATTGACAAACGAAAAGTAAAACATATAGATGTCGTAATATCCATTTCTTGTATCCGTTAAAACACCATCATTTAATATTTCAAACCGAGTTTTATTCGCAACCAACGTGTATATGCTGTCCTTTTTATTCAGCACTTTCAAATCAAACCAATTTCTTGAAACATCAAAGTTTCCATTTCCCTTAGGAAACGAATCCACAATTTCATAATGATAAATGTCTCCTGGCGTGAGTTTTAATCGAAGATCGTTTTGTGCTAAACATAGTTTGGGAGTAAAAAAAACAAATGCCCAAAATAAGAATGCAGACCACTTAAGAGGTTTCTGATTTAAACTTGCATGAACCAGAATGAAAAAAGATGCCATGCTTAGAAAAAGATTACGTTTCATAAAAAACAATTTTAGTTAAATTTTTGAATTATCGATTACGAAACTGATACAATTTGAGATAAGTTATAAAGTGAAATGAGTAATTGGTTGAATTGCATTAGGGATTGGTTAATAAATTGCTTTTTTAAAATTTTGCATGATGGTAACAAACTGCAATTGTAAACTAATCGGGTCGCATAGCTAGGCGTAAAAATGGATTATCCCCAGAACCAATAAAACTGCTTATACCTGTTATCTGTTATGGAAAGATTATCCACAGCGGCATCAAAAAGATTGAAAATTGTTAAGGTGAGCAAGACTACTTTTTATAGATTTATTGCCTTGGTGAAGGAAGAGAATATACAATCTGTTATGGCACTAAAGTATAAAGTTGTTTCAACGTTTAGTCCTGGTCAGGGCAAGGATGGTAAACAGATATGGTTTCCAAAACTAACAGGCTCATCACAAATAAACTTGAGGGAAATTGCCAAGATATTGCACAAGCGGTCAACCGCCAGCGAAAGTGATGTGTACCTGATTGTGAAAGGGCTTGTTGATTTAATTCCCGAACTTCTGGCCGACGGGTACACAGTAAAGCTCGATGAACTGGGAACATTCCGACTGCATGCCAAAGTTAACACCAGTGAATCTCCCGCATCAGTCTCTGTTAAAAACATCAATAACTTACGTCTAAGTTTCAGACCCGATAAATATATTAAAAATGAACTCCGGGGTATAACCATAGTGCCGGAAAAAAACCCCAGCTTTTAAAGCGCCCATTTAAGGACGGGCGTCAATCAAATAGGTTTCACCGGCCTGCAAGTTCGCATGAACAAAGGATCTGTTCTCGGCCCTCGCCCAGATAATATGCTCTCCGGGCTCTACCTCCAACTTAAAGTATTTACCAAAATTCATTTTCCCCACGAATTTATCGTCGATAAAATATTTAAAATTTACGGCAGGTCCAAGGCCTGACTTGCGGACAATGCACAACGTAGCTTTGTTGAAGGATTGTGCAGCTCAAAACAGGGTGGCACAACAAAACAATATGCCCATAATTTGTTTCATAATGAATTGTTTTAAAAAGTGGATTATCAGTTGTTAATAATTCATAGAAGTCGGTAGATAAATACCTATTTCAATCAAAAGTTGAACCCCGCTGGGGTTCTATTTGTAATCTATAAGTAACCACGGGTGGAACCCGTGGTTTGATAACAGAATACAATAGAACCCTAAAGGGGTTCAATATTAATTAACCTAGATAAATCATCATTGTAGGTCGAAATATCAATTAAAAGGAATATGCAAAATTACCCACTTCTATTAATTTAATGCAAAATGATATCCGAAGGAGAAGGTAAATGGCAGCAGGGAATTTTCAAATTTTACACCGTGGTTATCTTCCAAGTCATTGAAATAATCATCTACTTCCGTATCGCGAAAAGGAAACAAGAGAGCCATTGTCCAGTAACCTTTTTTGTACGATCGCTTGCCGGTATCGATACCCAAGCCAAAAGTAGGACCATAAAACATTTTATTGTATTGGTTTTCGTTTTTAACAGTTACCGCGGCATTGTAGCCATACATACCTGTTAAATAAAAATTAGTCCTGGGATTTTTCTTTGAAAAGAAACGCACCTTCGTACCCACATTATATCCTGCACCTGCCATTGCATAACCAAGTCCTCCGAAAAATCCAATATTCTGCTGAGGGTAAAATAACAGGTTGCCCCCAATGCCCCCGAAATTTTGTCCCAAACCAATGCCCAAGGATATTGGGTCTGCTATCTTATAAATTTCTAAACTGTCCGGCGTGTCTTGCGAAGATACACTTAAAACCAAACAAATAAACGGAATGAATAAAAAGTATCGCTTCATAAGCAATTCAATAAGTTTATACAACATAAAATTTTAACCGCGATAAATGTATGTAAAATCACTATGTTGATAAGCTGATATTTATCAGGTTTTACCTGCTTGAAACCCTCAATATAAATGTTATAAAACATGCGTAGCTCGATTTGCAAGTGAGATGGAAACTGTTTTTACAATGGTGTTGTCAAAACAGATAGAATTATCCATTTGAAAAGTTCCATACAGTGGCAGTGATATCGGATAGTTGGCAAAGCTGGAGGGCTGCTACGAGGAATTCTGTGGAGGCGCTGAGGGGTGAATAAGCCCCTCCCGGCCTCCCCGAAGGGGAGGTGTCAATACGTGGAGGAATTGCGACTTGGATAAACCTAAAAGGTTTTAAAAACCTTTTAGGTGTGAAGCCTTACACGATAAATAAGAATGGAATGGTCCTAAAAAAATCCTCAGCTTGTTAAAAGTTTGCTGATAGCTGAATTTGGAAAATAGTAAAGCATGAAACAACAATACATAAAGCAACAAAAATTTTAAACCACCTTAGATTTTTTTAAATTTATGCGCAGTAATAAAATATTTAATGCGCCTTATTTTATAATTTAATGCGCCTTATTATTTCATTTTCTAACTTCAAAATACAATTTGTTATGGCACTAAAGTATAAAGTTGTTTCAACGTTTAGTCCCGGCGAAGGCAAGGAGGGTAAACAGTTATGGTTTCCAAAACTAACAGGCTCATCACAAATAAACCTAAGGGAGATTGCCAAGATATTGCAAAAGCGGTCAACGGCTAGCGAAAGTGATGTGTACCTTATTGTGAAAGGTCTTGTAGATTTAATTCCCGAACTGCTGGCCGACGGGTACACAGTAAAGCTCGATGAGCTGGGAACATTCCGGTTGCATGCCAAAGTTAGCACCAGTAGTTCTCCCGAATCGGTCTCCGCGAAAAACATCAATAACTTACGTCTTAGTTTCAGACCCGATAAATATATTAAAGATGAACTCAGGGATATAAAAATAGTACCGGAAAGGAAATAAAAGCGAGGGTTTCGCTCCAAGCGAAGCCCTCGCTAATGGACGGATACTACACCTAACAGGTTAACTTATACCTAACAGGTTTCTAAAACCTGTTAGGTGTCGAACTCCTCGTGGTTGATAGTTCATTTTTAATTTCGAACTATAAAACGAGTAAAAAAATAGGTTATTGAACGTTCCCTCGGCAGTGCTCAATAAGTTATTTCGGACATGACGACATAATGGGCATAGTCTCATCTTTTCCCATTTCAACTCTGGCATCTACTGTATAATTTTGATAAACCTACAGATGGAAAGATAAATCAGGTTAAAAAAAATACATAAAAAATCCCGACCACATACATGTAATCGGGATTTTTGGTGCCCAGAACAGGACTCGAACCTGCACATCATTGCTGACACTGGTCCCTGAAACCAGCGCGTCTACCAATTTCGCCACCTGGGCCAATAAAATGAGGTGCTGCTTAATTAAATAGGGTTGCAAAGATAAATACTTAATCTTCTGCTACAATAAAAACAACAAAAAGTATTGCATCCCAAACCCATTTATTTTCAAACCTTAATAAAATACCTCATTTATGCTATCAGCCAATTGCCAGCTACAAATCCAACATATCTACGCCTTGTTCAAAAACAATATCTCGGGGAATGCCGGCGGTGGTTATTTTGTCGAGGTCAGCTTGCAGATCGGTCTGAATAAGTCCCATTTCAGTAATCATCTTATTGGCTTGTTGATAGTCGCCATCGCCCTGTATTATCAATATATCTTTAGAAAGATCAATCATAGCTTGGCGCATCTTTTCCATATCTACTTTATATTTACCACTTGCGGCATCTTTTGTAAAAGCTTCTTTTTCCTTAAAATAATTAAAGCGAATCATATTGGCTTTTCCGTGGGAGCTGGATGCGCCAAAACGAATAGAACGGAACAAGCCGGCCATAAAGGTAACATAGTTGTCCATCAACACTTGGTCGGGGCCTAGCTCGTTCATATTGGTAAGCATATCTACCATGTACAATCCAAGTATATCGGCTTTTCCCTCTTCTATGGCCGTTGAAGTTTCCATAAGGGCTTCGCGCACCGTGCCTTTGCCATCCAAGGTGTTTTTAATACCCAGCCCATGCGCCACCTCATGAAACATGGTGTTCTCGAAAAAGGCATCAAAGGTTATGTTTTTTTGTTGTTCGTCGGCAATAAGTAACTCAGCTATGGGCACCAAAATCTTATCAAATTTTGCCTTCATTGTATTTTTAAGTTGCAGTTTGCGGCTTCCCTTTTCAAGGTGTACCTGAGGATCGTTGGGCAAATTAATGGCTATGGTTTTGCTTCCGGCGTTACAATCACCTGCATAAAATACCACATCATAGGCACCTAAATCCGAATCGCTTCCTGGTACTTCGGCCTTGTATTTATCTTCTACGGGCAAGCCCTGTTGCAGCATGGGTAGTAGTGTAGCAAAATGAGCCAACTTGGCCGACCACACCGTATCTTTTATCAGAATATACGATTCGAAAGATGTTTTAGCACCAAAAAGCGCATCCTCGTAGTTTTCGATAGGGCCAATCACAAAATCAATTTTATTGTCTTTCATGCTCATCCACGCCATGTCGCTCTCAAAGTACTCGCTAGTCATTAAGGCTTTGGCTCTTTTCTGCAAATAATCTTTAAAACCCGCATCGTCGGCCAGGTCGGCAGCTCTGTTCAAAAGGTCGGCAGCTTTTTGCAATTCAGAGTCATACTCCAAATGGTAGGGCACCACCTTTAAGTTGCCATCGGCATCGCGCCTGATAACGGTATAAAGTCCATTCTTGTTATTATCGTTCAGTGCTTCAAACTCCTCCTTAGTCATGTCGGCAGGATAAAATTGTGCACTTTCAGGCTTTTCGCCAATACCTTTTATAAAGGATTTGTTACCGTTTAATCTTTCCCAGGGACCATAGTTAATGCGTAAAAACTTTTCAAGATACACATCGTCCACTTTCGAAAATAAATCCTCTTTATTTCCCCAGGCTTGTTTCCAGAAAAGGTCATCCATAATTTCCGCAGCCTCAAACAACAGGGGTAGCATCTTTTTTTGGTTTTCGGAAAACGATGAAACATCGGCCGTTAACTTAACCGATACAAATTCCTCCACTTTTTCTTTAACATTAGGAATCGATGCCACGTATTTATTGTCTTGCTTTTGTGTTTGGCATGATATTAAAAACAAGAGAAGCCCAAGGGCATACAAATAATTATTTTTCATAATGTGTTTTTTCAGATATGGATATTTAAGCGTTAAAAGTAATGAGTAGTTATCAGAAAACTATCAATTTACATAAAAATACTTCGTCAGTGCGCACTTGTTATGAAGGGTTTGTCATGCAAACGGTTTATCCCAATGGATTACTAAACATAGAAATAATAAAGGCAATAATCACGAGTATTACTATAGCTGCTCCTGTTATTTTATTAAGCCACCACAAACGGCGAAGGTTAATTTTGGAGCGAAATAGACTAATTATAGAAGAGAGAATAAACCACCAGAAAGAAGCACCAATGAGCACTCCTCCTATTAAAGCAAATTGGTTTGATACATCGTCGCCTGGTTTAACAGCACCAAAGCTGGCGAAAAATGCCAAAAATAAAAAGATGGCCAAGGGGTTTGAAATGGTGATAAGGAAAGTTGAAAAGAAATCTTGAAATAGATTGCTTTTACCTTTCCGTTGCTTGCGGAGCTGTACTGCTGGGTTACTGTAAAAAATATTGATGCCAAGTACAATTAGTAAAATAGCACCAAATATTTGAATGTATAAAAGTTGCTGCTCAATAAACGTAACAATAAAAGATAGACTGAAGCCTGCAATAACTGCGTAGATGGTATCGCTGAAGGCAGCACCCAAGCCCGAAATAAATCCTGATAGACGCCCTTTATTAAGGGTTCGTTGAATACACAACACACCAATGGGGCCCAACGGAACGGATGCCGAAAACCCAATTATCATTCCATCAATTACATATTGTACTAACATTAGTTGCTTTTAGTAACTATCTTACTGCATCTTTCGACAGTATAGTATAAAGTGTTGGTTTAAATTAGCCAACTTTGAGCTATAAACCAAACCACATTAATTATTTTTTGCCCAGAATTAGCGCATAAGCATCATTTATTACCGATGCAAAAAGACCTAACCTCCTAATCAATTTTTTAGCTTTGATTAAGTGATTCAATAATTTTAAGGAAACGCAAAAATAGAAGAAAAATCAACAGATTAAAAATATATTACAATTACAATGTTCAAGTGTTACATAATGCCAAATTATCTCATATGTGTTAATTGGTTTATAGAATGGAACGAATATTAGATGTGGAAATGTATACCTAAACTTTTATTTTTAACAATGTATTAACATTAAATTAACATTGCACATACCAATACTGTCTATTTTTGCGGCGTAAAAATATGACCTAACAAATACGGATAATGGAAAATATTTATATTGTGCTGATAGTGGTGCTTTTTGCCTTGGCTATATCAGATTTAATTGTAGGTGTCAGCAACGACGCTGTAAACTTTTTAAATTCGGCAATGGGAGCTAAAGTAGCTTCTTTTAAAGTTATTATGGTAATTGCGGCGGTTGGTATTTTTATCGGTGCCACGTTTTCCAGTGGTATGATGGAAGTAGCCCGAAAAGGAATTTTTAATCCGCAACACTTCTACTTCTCCGAAATTATGGTCATATTTTTGGCGGTAATGATAACCGATGTGCTGCTGTTAGATGTATTCAACACCTTTGGTATGCCTACGTCAACAACTGTTTCCGTTGTGTTTGAATTGCTAGGGGGCGCCATTGCAGTTTCCATTATTAAGATTACTCAAAGTGGCGATTTACCTTTGAGTGATTACATAAATACAGCTAAGGCTTTGGCCATCATAGCGGGTATATTGCTTTCGGTAGTTGTGGCCTTTTCGGCCGGGGCTGCGGTGCAATTTGTAACTCGGATGTTTTTTACTTTTAATTACGATAAAAAACTAAAATATCTGGCAGCCATTTGGGGAGGGATTGCCATCACAGCCATTACTTACTTTATTGTCATCAAAGGAATAAAAGAAGCCTCCTTCATGGACGAAGAAATCAAGCTATTTATCCATGATAATACAACCAAAATAATACTCGTATGCTTTGTAGGTTGGAGCGTTTTGCTAGAGTTGTTGCGCATGTTATTTAAAATTGACATCCTCAAGCTTACTGTTTTAGCGGGAACCTTTGCATTGGCGGTGGCCTTTGCAGGAAACGACCTGGTAAACTTTATTGGTGTTCCGTTGGCGGGATTCGAAGCATTTAAAGTGTTTAGGGCATCAGGTGTAGAGGCCGATAGCCTATTGATGAGCTCGTTGGCCGGAGCTGTAAAAACCGACACTTTTATGTTGGTGATTGCGGGATTAATTATGGTAGTTACTTTATGGACATCCAAAAAAGCCCGTAAAGTGGTAAAAACATCGCTCGACCTCTCCCGTCAGAATGAGGGTGAAGAGCGATTTGGTTCTTCGTACCTATCCCGCGCCATTGTGCACGGCTCAGTAAATGCCAATTCTGTTGCCAATATTTTAATTCCCAAACGACTCAAAAAATTTGTCGAGAAGCAATTTGACTCCACGGAGTACGATGAAAGGCGCAATGCCATGGGGAATGAGGCACCAGCATTTGATATGATTAGGGCTTCGGTGAATTTGGTTGTTGCCAGTATCCTAATATCTATGGCCACTTCTTATAAGTTACCACTATCCACCACGTATGTTACTTTTATGGTGGCCATGGGATCCTCGCTTACCGACGGTGCTTGGGGGAGAGATAGTGCTGTTTATCGCATTACAGGCGTGCTCTCAGTAATTGGCGGCTGGTTTTTGACGGCTTTTTCGGCCTTTACGGTTGCTTTTATTATTGCTACTATTATTTATTTTGGAAGCATATACGCCGTGTTTGTGTTATTAATTGCAGCTGCTTTTTTACTATATAGAACACACGTTTTAAGTAAAAAACGTACTGCAATTGAGCTGGCTACAAAAGATGTGGAACTAGAGGAAGTTGACGAAAAGGCAATGGCCAAAGCATTGTTTACTAAATGTACCAAAAATGTTACAGTTTCGTTAAACGAGATGTCTGATCTATTTTCATCTACTTTAACTTGTTTTCAAGCCGAGAACCGGAAGGAGCTGAAGTTGAAAGTTAAAGACATTAACCGTATTAACAAAACCATTAAAAAGTACAAGGACAACATATATAAAACCGTTAAAAAACTGCAAGAATCCGACATAGACTCCAGCCTACATTATGTGCAGGTGATAGATTACTTGCGCGAATCGGCTCACTCATTAACCTATATCGCCAAACCACTCTTTACTCATTTGGATAATAACCATTCGCCTTTTACACCCGATCAGTTTAAGGAGATAAGTGTTTTAAAAGGCGAAGTGCAGGTATTGATAAATAAAGTGGTTAGGATGATACACAAAGGATCGTACCAAAATCTGGAAGCGATACAATTAGATCTTACGGCCACTGTTGCTGATTTAAAAGATTTACGTAAAAAGCAATTGCGACGTATTAAAAAAGAAAAGTCGAGTACCCATACCAGTATGTTGTATCTGAACTTTTTGCACGAAACACAAAACCTAATTCTGCATTTAGGCAATGTACTAAAGGCGCAGCGCGACTTTGGAAATTATAATAATTCGTAAGATTATTTAGAGGATAAATATCAACATATCTTATGCTCAGGCAAACTCTTCCCTCTCCCATTTTTAGGGGGAGAGGGAAGATGTATTTTAAAATGCACTTTATACTGCCGGCTAAGGACTGCCATCAGCTAAAAGCTATTAGCCAATAGCTATCCTCCATCCGCCATGTTTATACTAAAATCAGCAGAAAAAACTTACATTTATCTATATTTGTAATTGTGCTATTCAACAAATATATGTAGATGGAATCCATTATTAGTTTTTTTACCAAAAAGGCAGCCCAATTTCCAAATAACACATTGCTATGGGAAAAGGACAATCAAACCTTTAAATCCACCAGCTATAGCGACACGTTAAACGTAGTTAAACAGTTGACTTTAGGCCTAAAAGAATATGGCATTGTTCCCGAGGAACGAATCGCCTTGCTTTCCGAAGGCCGTAACCTATGGCTGATGAGCGAACTTGCCGTACTGAGTAACAGAGCCATCACAGTGCCCCTTAGTACAAAATTAGAAGCCGACAATGACTTGATATTTCGTCTGCAACATTCGGAGAGTAGCGTTATTATAACCTCGGAAAACCAGTTGGCAAAAATTAGGAAGGTTAAAAGGGAATTGCCACATCTTAAGCTAACAATTGTTTTTAGTCCCAATACTCCGCTTGAGGAAGGTGAGTTGGATATCCAACAAATCATTGCTTCCGGAAAGGAAGTTCTGGCTCGGGATGCACGTGCTTTTGAAAAGCTAGTTGCCGAAGTTAGTCCCAACGATATTGCCACTATAACCTACACATCTGGAACCACGGCACATCCCAAGGGTATTATGCTAACGCAACGAAATTATACTGCCAATGTTGAGCAGGCTTTTAGTTACATAAATATTCCCGCTCATTATCGTACTTTAGTGGTTTTGCCTTGGGATCACGCCTTTGCACATACAGCGGCCTTGTATTCATTTATGGATACAGGAGCCAGCATCGCTTCGGTGCAGGTTGGCGCAACGCAAATTGAAACCCTTAAAAACTTTACCAACAACATCCGCGAAATTCAGCCACACGTGCTGATGAGTGTTCCGGCCATGGCCAAAAACTTTAAAAAGAACATTGAAAAGGGAATAGCTCAAAAGGGAAAATTAATTAATAGTCTGTTTCGTTTTGCCTTAAAAGTTTCCTATTGGTACAACGGAACCGGAAACAATAAGGGACAAGGAATTAAATGGGTGGCCAAACCTCTTTTAATATTATTCGACACCATTATTTTCAAAAAGATTAAAACAGGTTTTGGCGGCAACTTAACTTATTTTATCGGCGGAGGGGCATTGTTAGACTTCGACCTACAACAGTTCTTTTATGCCATTGGCATACCCATGTATCAGGGATATGGACTAAGCGAAGCTTCACCCATCATATCGGCCAATACGCCACTTCACCACAAATTGGGTTCCTCTGGCAAAGTGGTGGATAAACTACAAATAAAAATATGCGGTACCGATGGAGAGCTTTTAGAAACGGGTAAAACTGGTGAAATTGTGGTGAAAGGAGAGAACGTGATGCATGGCTACTGGAAAAATCCTGATGCTACCCAAGAAACCATTAAAGATGGATGGCTCTTTACCGGCGATTTAGGGTATTTGGATAAGGAGAACTATCTCTACGTTAAAGGTAGGTTTAAAAGTTTATTGATAGGTTCCGACGGCGAAAAGTACGGCCCCGAGGGTATTGAAGAAGCCATTGTGGATCAATGCGGACTGATAGACCAAATAATGCTCTACAACAACCAAAATGCATACACCGTGGCAATAGTAGTTCCTAATTTAGAAAAAACAAAAGCTTTAGCAAACCACCATAATTATCCTGAGATAATAGGGATGATAGAAAAAGAATTGAATGTGTTTAAATTGGACGGAAAGTTTGGCACCCTATTTCCACAAAGATGGCTGCCCTCCACATTTGCCATTGCTCCGGAACCATTCACAGAACAAAATAAGCTTATTAACAGCACCATGAAAATGGTGAGGGATAAAGTAACAGCCTATTTTAAGGGAGAAATAGAATTATGCTATACCCCGGAAGGAAAAAAAGTTAATAACATAAAAAATATCGAGAATATAAAGATACTGCTTCAATAGAATAGCATAAGAATAGGAAAAGAATTTGCTTTAAATAACAAATACTCTTTTTTCATCTCTAAATAACGTCATCTTAACGAAATTATCCTAAATAAATCAGTAATAGTGGCGCAAGATTGATTATAAATTTTATTTTTGCATCTATTTGTTATTTAGTACTTAGTGATTGAATGATATTATTGGTTCATTTTGTTCTATTTACTTTAAAAAGACAGCTTTATTTGTGTTGGTATTAAGCTAAAAGCTTTCATCAGTAGTTAAAAGCAGCATAGCTAAGGCTAATATTGGATTGGGGATATAGAGTTATTTACTTCAATCATAAAATTAGCTAAGCGTGCTTAGTATCAATACTCTAATGTTTTTTTAGCGAGTGAAATATTCAGCATATTTGAATACTGACAAAAAGATTTTACTTTTACTAAACTTTTTGGCATTTTTATACGTATTAAACCTGTCGATAAACTAATCTAAATGCAACAATACTTTATAAGGGCAGTTTTAGCCTGTATGATTTTACTTCTTTCAACATCTGTATCATCACAATACAGAAAGAAAAGAAATCAGTTTCTTGAAGGTTTTAAAATCCAACCAAAAGCAGGTGTGAATATGTTTTATGGCGATTTGGTTTCCAAATCCAGAACAAACTATGTGTTTGGTGTGGTAGCCGAAAGGGAATATACGTCATATCTTAATGCCCGCATCGACCTAAATTATGGATCCATGAAGGGGACTCAAATAAATGAGGGCAATACCTTGCCTTATGCCAACTTTGAAAACACCTTTATACAACTTGGCTTAGGTGCCACTTTCAGGCCTTTGGATTATGCTTACGGTTTATTTAAGCAACGTTTTTTCAATCCTTATATCATTGGTCAGCTTAGTTTAATACAATACAATGCTACAGAATACAACGGCCCTATGAATATTAACCCCCCCGGAGAAATATGGCGGGAAAGAAGTGGCATAGCACCGGGAGTATCTTTTGGTGCCGGGCTTAATTATTATGTGAGTAACCGAATGAGCTTAACGGTTGAGGCCATAGGTACAGCAGTTTTTGGTGACGAGTTGGATGCCCATAAAGATTGGGAGGATGGTGCCGGAAATATACATCCAACCGAAGGGAACGATTTTTTTTATGTGGCAACAGTAGGCGCTTCTTATCTGTTTGACGATAGTCAATGGAAAAACTCTCCAAAATACAACCGAAAGGCTTACTTAAAAACCAGGAGCTTATTTAAAAGCTCTAGCAAGAAATATAAGCGTCCCAAAAGCAGTTCAAGATCAAGACGATACAAAAGATAGTTTTAAAAGCTCCTACTGGGAGCTTTTTTTATGCCTAAATTTTAACACTCGATTTTACCTATATGACAAACTAAATGGTGTATTATTGGTTACTTTTGTATTTGATACTATCACAATATATAAATGGATTTAAAAATTACTTCCGATTTTGTGCCCACCGGTGACCAACCTGAAGCCATCAAGCAACTAACGCGAGGGCTAATGGATAATGTACCGCACCAAACTTTGTTGGGTGTTACGGGATCCGGAAAGACTTTTACCATTGCCAACGTGATCGAAAAAGTGCAGCGCCCTACTTTGGTGTTAAGTCATAATAAAACTCTTGCCGCTCAATTATATGGGGAGTTTAAGAATTTCTTTCCTGATAATGCTGTAGAATATTTTGTTTCGTATTACGATTATTATCAGCCCGAAGCCTATTTGCCTGTTACCGATACCTTTATTGAGAAGGATTTGTCAATTAACGAGGAAATAGAAAAATTAAGGCTCAGCACAAGTTCATCACTGTTATCGGGTCGTAAGGATGTCATCGTTGTTTCGTCGGTTTCGTGTATATATGGCATCGGTAATCCTGAAGATTTTCATGCCAATGTTATAAACCTAAAGTTAGGACAAAGCATGGGCCGGAATCAACTTTTAAGGCTTTTGGTGGATAGTTTGTATTCGCGAAACGAAGTGGAGTTTAAGCGTGGTAACTTTAGGGTGAAAGGCGACAATGTAGAGATTTATCCCGCCTATGCCGATGATGCCTACCGTATTGGCTTTTGGGGCGATGATATTGAAGAAATCACTATATTCGATCCGGATAATGGTACTTCAATTTCGCACAGAGAGGAACTACTTATATATCCCGCCAATTTATTTGTGACCACTAAGGAGCGCACGCAACAGGCTATACATATGATTCAGGACGACATGATGGAGCATGTAACTCACCTGAAAGATATTGGCAAGCCTATAGAAGCCAAGCGGATTGAGGAAAGAGTTACCTACGATTTGGAGATGATACGTGAGTTGGGCTATTGTCCGGGCATTGAGAACTACTCGCGCTACTTTGATGGACGAAGCCCAGGTACGCGGCCCTTTTGCTTGTTGGATTATTTTCCGGATGACTTTATCATGGTGATAGACGAAAGCCATGTTACCTTACCCCAGATAAGAGCCATGTATGGTGGCGATAGATCGCGAAAAGAAACCCTTGTGGAGCATGGTTTCCGTTTGCCCGCAGCCATGGACAACCGCCCATTAAAATTTGAGGAGTTCGAAGAGATAGTAAAAACCGCCATCTACGTTTCGGCCACGCCTGCGGATTATGAGATAGAAAAGAGTGAGGGTGTAATTGTGGAACAGGTAATCCGTCCAACGGGTCTGCTGGATCCAATTATTGATGTTCGTCCCAGTTTAAACCAAATAGATAATCTTTTAGAGGAGATACGCAAGCGTAGTGCAGTTAACGAAAGGGTACTGGTTACCACGCTCACCAAAAGAATGGCAGAGGAGCTTTCGGCCTATCTTCAAAAGTTGAATATACCCTGCGAATATATCCATTCTGATGTGGATACCCTTGACCGTGTAGAAATTTTAGAAAATTTGCGTAAGGGCGTGTTCGACGTACTCGTGGGAGTCAATCTTTTGCGCGAGGGACTAGACTTGCCTGAAGTGTCGTTAGTGGCTATTTTGGATGCCGATAAAGAAGGGTTCTTGCGTTCGGAGCGCTCCCTAACCCAAACAGCAGGACGGGCTGCCCGTAACATTAATGGGTTGGTGGTTATGTATGCGGATAAAATTACCAATTCGATGCAAAAAACCATAGATGGTACCAATCATCGACGCGAAAAACAATTGAAATACAATCAGGAGCATGGTATTACACCTGAACAAATCCATAAAAAAAATACCAATGTGCTATCCAAAAGTAAAGCCGGAGAAAAAGCATATATCGAACCGGAAGGAATTGATTTTGCCGCTGACCCTGTTGTGGCTTATATGAGCAAGGAGGGATTGGAAAAAGCCATTGCCAAAGCTAAAAAAACCATGCAAAAAGCTTCTAAGGAACTTGACTTTATATCCGCAGCACAATTCCGCGACGAGATGTACAAATTACAGAAAATGTTGAAAGAGAAGAGTTAATTAGCCAATAGCTGATAGCCACTAGCCATCAGCCACTAGCTAATAGCCACTAGTTATTTCTCCATTTCTTTATATACCAAAGCACTTGCTCCAATAATGGCAGCATTGCCGCTGTCTAATTGAGAAGGAAGTATTTTGATTTTACCTTGAAATATAGGAAGTAGATGCTCTTCCATACTTTTCTTTGTTGGTTTAAAAATATAATCCCCTGCTCCGGTAGGTCCGCCAAATAAGAAAATGGCTTCGGGGCTTAGGTGATGAACCGTATCTGCCAATCCCTGTCCTAAATATTTTCCGGTCATTTCAAAAACTTCCAGGGCAACTTTATCTCCTGCTTCGGCAGCATCAAATATCATTTTCGAATCAAGCTCATTAAAAGATTTATCCGCCAGTTTGGAGTCGTTTGCATTGTATTTAACCATTAGCTCAAATGCGGTTCTTTTCATTCCCGGTGCCGAGCAGTAGGCCTCCAGATGTCCTAAGGCACCACATCCGCATAGTCTTCCTCCGGGTATTAAAGTAGTGTGTCCACACTCGCCAGCAAAGCCATCGTGGCCATAAACTAGGTCGCCATTTACAACAAGGCCACTACCTACGCCTGTGCCAAGGGTGTACATTACAAAATTCTTCATTCCCTTTGCTCCACCATAAATCATTTCGCCAATAGTAGCCGCATTGGCATCGTTAGTTAGTGCCAGGTAATTGTATTCGGGGAAGCGTTTTTTTAATAATTCAACAAAAGGTATGATACCTTTAAACGACAAATTGGGCGCGTATTCAATGGTGCCGCTATAATAGTTACCGTTTGGAGCACCTACACCTATTCCCATTACCGATACTACTTCACTTGTTAAGGATATCATATCGCGAATGGCTTTGGCCAAATCGTCCATGTATCTTTGGATATCTCCGTGGCTTGGTGTTGTGATTCCACCTTTAGCAATCACTTTTCCTAATTCATCTACAAGCCCAATAGTGGTGTTGGTTCCACCTATATCTACTCCAACTGCAACTTTTTTCATACTTAATGTTTTAATTGTTTGATTATTTCAGTTTAACTATATTTGAATGTGCAAATTTTTACAATTAGCTCAAAAATATAAAAAAAAGGCACATGCGTTTGTGCAAAAAGCAAATTCAATTACTTTGTATCTAAATTAGCAGATATAGTTACCTTGTAGCCTACTATTTCTTTTTCTTTTTTTTACGTTTGGATAAATTTTCTTTTGAAACAAACTCCTCCTGCTCGTTGATTAAGCTTTTCCAATCGGCATGGCTTTCTGCCGAAAAGTCAATAGTCTGGGAATAATCGTCCCTGTCTATCTCCAATCTTTTGATAGGTTTACCCAAAAAGCCTTCAATCTCCTTTAATATTTCTTTTTCCTCTTCGCTGCAAAACGTTACCGCTTGTCCTTTCTCCTTGGCTCTTCCGGTTCGACCCACACGGTGCACATAGTTTTCGGATAAATCGGGCAAGTCATAATTCACCACAAATTCAACGTGTGGAATGTCTATACCGCGGGCACTTACATCCGTAGCAATCAATACCTTAGTTTCTCCTTTCCTAAAAGAATCTAAAACTTTTTTACGATCTTCCTGTTCCATGCCACCATGGAGCGATTTAGATGGTATGCCTACCCTTTCCATCGCTTTTTCTACCCTTTCGCATCTTACTTTGGTTCGCACGAACACAAGTATTTTGCTCTCGGCATGTTCCTTGAGCAAACGCTCCAAAAAGAAGCGCTTGTCATCCATTTCGATAAAAGCAACGGAGTGATCGATGTTTTTGGCTACCGGATCCTTGGGCGAAACTTGGATGCGGATAGCATTGCTAACCAATGAATAGGCAAGTTTTTTAATGGTCTCATTAATGGTGGCCGAAAAAAACAGCGTTTGCCTCTTTTTGGGCAGATAGGTCATCAAGTCTCTTATGTCTTTGATAAAACCCAAATCAAGCATATGGTCGGCCTCATCCAAAATTAATATCTCAGTACGGTTGAGCTTAATGAAACCCCGACTTGCAAGGTCAAACATCCTTCCAGGGGTAGCTATCAGCACATCCACCCCATTTTCGAGCTTGGCAATCTGTGGCCCTTCTTCAACTCCTCCAAAAACGCAAAACGACTTAACACTGGTATGTTTGCCAATGGTTTCGAAAACCTGATGTATTTGAATTGCCAACTCCCGTGTAGGCACCATCACCAAACACTTGATTCCATCTGCTCTACTCTTTACTTTGCGCACATGCAGCTGATGGATTATAGGAATAGCAAAAGCTGCGGTTTTACCGGTTCCGGTTTGTGCTATGGCCAAAACATCCTCACCCCTTAATATTGGAGGGATAGATTTAAACTGTATATCTGTGGGTCGGCGGTATCCCAATTTGGCCAAACTGGTTTTTATGCCCGCTGTAATGGAGTAATCTTCAAACTTCATAATAGTATAGCTCTATAATATAGGGGCAAAGATACTTTTATTTGTGCCTTAATAAAAGCATTGATTTACTTTAGAATGAGGCTTTTGTTAATTCGACCAAGTATGTATTTTTTTTACTATCCTGATTTTTATCAAATTCGTATATCTTTGATTATGTAATTGTTAATATTGTTTTGAGTGATTATACAAAAAAAAATGTACTATTTTCATTTTACCTCTTTCCTTTGATTCAAGTAATTTGTACATTAACTTTTAAATATAAAGACAAAAGAAATGGAAAAGTGGGCGCGAAAACTTCAATTAATAGTAATTAAACGAGATGCTCTTCTGCATCAGCTTAATAGAGTTGCCGGAGCAACTCATACTTATTTATCGATAAAGAATTTAAGCATTAGCAACTTTAAGGAGGCTGAAACTAAAATCATTTTTTCGCAACTTCAGAAAGCTATTATGGAATATAATGATGCCTTAAAGGAACGTGATGAAAAAATGCTAGGTAAATTTTTGGACAGTTTAATCCATGAAAAGCCGCCGACCAAAGAAAGCAGAAACTGGTGTGCCTTTAAATATTGATTGTGCTAACTTTATTGTTGTGTTGTAAACGTTATTAGTACATGAAAGAAAGCTTGAAATAAAGTAACTTGTGCCGCTGTTCAATCATCCGAACGGCTTAAAAAATTGTTATGACACTGCAAGACGAGCATGGAAAGGTCAACAAATCAAACGAAAATAACCTAAGATTTTATAGTGATGGTTATGCTTTAGCCTCAACCGAAATTACCAACTTCGACAGCCTGACGCCTTTGTTTACAGGGATGCAGAAACAATATATAGCTATAAGTGAGCTAACACACTCTTTTGGTAAACGCACTTTCGAACAAAATCAGCCAATAGCTTGTGTCAAAGGTTGCAGTTGGTGTTGCTTTCAGCCAGTTTACCTCACCACCCAGGAAGCACTATTGCTTTATGAGTATATTATGCATGCATTTGATTTACAGCAAATTAATGCCGTACGGAGTAAGGCTGAAGAAAAATTAAAGAAAACGAAAAATCTACCCGAAGATAAGAAGCAACACATCGTTCACGCCTGTCCGTTTTTGGTAAATAACTCCTGTTCCGTTTATTCGGTGCGCCCTATGGCATGTCGTATCTATCTTTCAAAGGATGTAAATTCGTGTAAAAAGAAATATGATAACCCTAGTGATAAAACTATTTTTCCGAAACTGTTTGACTTTCCGCTTAAAGTAGGTAGATATATGAACGAGGGCTTTGCCGCATTTTTAAAAGGAAAAGGAAAGGAAATAAGAGAAATGACCATAGAAGAGTTTATGGTCGAACTATTTGAAAATCCAGATTATTACAAAGAATGGCTCGCCCAGGATTGTATTTCGGAAAAGGAGGAAACATCAAGTAGAAATAGGTGAGTTTTTTTGTTAGGGGTATTGGATCTTAAAAAGGTAAAATATCCAGACTGAATAATTGGTTGGCACCCACCAACGCAAAAAACAATCCTAGTAACGCATAAACAATCCTGGCACCGTTTATACCCAAAGCTTTTATCAAAAACTGGGCTTTACGCTGATTAAAAAAGTAATGCCAATTAAAAAGTGCGGCAGTAAATAGAATTAATCCAAAAAATAAAAAGAGTCCATTTAAAATTATACTTTCTTCCATATAGTCATTAACTAATCATCAACCCCATTCGAGTTTTTATTTGTAAAATTTAATACAAAAAGGGCGATCTACGCTAGCTACGTCCGGCAACATGGTTAGCTTTCCATTTTCTTTGTTTATTTGATATACCGTTATATTATTTTGGTCGCGGTTAGCCGACAGCAAGAAATTTCCGCTTGGGTCAATGGCAAAATTACGGGGCCAATTGATACCATCAGTCATAAATTCGACCCATTGCAAATTTAAACCATCTACTTTAAATACAGCGATAGAGTTAAAACCCCGGTTTGACGCATATAAAAAATTACCATTGGGCGAAAAATGTATGTCGGCAGCCTTTGCATCACCTGAAAAGGAGTCCGGCAATATGCTCAAGGTTTGTATTTCGTTTTTATAGATGCCTGAAGTGTCTTTCGCAAATGTGGTCACGGTACAATCTAGTTCATTGATTACCGCTAATAAATTACCGTTTGGGCTAAAATCAAAATGACGTGGGCCGGCACCGGGTTTGCACATCACAGAATCAACGGTGACCAAACCATTGTTGGCCATTTTATACACCATGAGTTTATCGGTACCGAGATCCGCCGAATAGATGAAGTCGCTCTTTGGATCTATGTCAATAGAATGTGCATGAGGTTTACTCTGGCGGCTTTCATTTGGGCCACTGCCATAGTGCTTTACTGAGTTTAAGTAGCTCAGTTTGTCATCATCGAGTTTATAGGCGCACACCTCTCCAGAACTATAATTGGCAACCATCACGTGTTTTCCCGTTTTGTCCAGCGCAACATAGCACGGACCTTGTCCCGGAATAGGTGCCTGGGAGATTAATGTTATTTGACCATTGGACGCGTCTATGTTGTAATTTCTAATCACAGATCCATTCTCATCCTCTTGTTGACTTCGGCTTAAGGCAAATAGAATATTGTTTTGTGTGTCGATTTCTAAAAAATTAGGGTTCATTGTTTTATCGGCCAGCATAGGTTGGCTTATCTGTCCACTAATTGTATCCAAATAGCAATATTCAATTCCCTTTAATGAATCATCGGTGGAGGTACCTATAAACATAAGAACCTTAGCGTTGGGGGTTGGTAGATTACACGAGCACAGTATGAAGATAGTGCCTAACAAATATAAAAATCTATTCATGACTTGATTATTTAAATACTAATCTATGATGATGTCTTAGGGTCGGAAGGTAGTGAAAACGGACGAAATATATAGTGCGTTCAACTATTTCTTTCATAAAAAAGGCAGTTTCGATGAAACTGCCTTTAATTAATTATGATGGATAAAAAACTATTTTTTAAATAATGGATCCAACCCAAAGGTACCCACTAAGTCTTTTAAATACGTATCAGACTTAACGTAATTACTCCTTTTTTTAGCTACAGAAATCCTGTTGTTTATATCCATTTTTTCTACTAGTCCTGCGTTTTCTTCTTTCGTTGAAAACTCTTCGAGGTAAACCAACTGATTGGATATTAATTCAAATTCTTTCTTCTGTCTAAGAAGCAATCTTTCTTTATACCAATCACTCTCTATTACATAATCACGGTCAAAATACTTACGAAGCTCTGGATTGCTTATTTCTTTACCCTCGAAGTGGCCATAGGCCATAATGTGTAATAGTATTTTCAAAGGAGGAATAGCGGCTTCAACACTTCCATCTTCGAAGTACGCCAAGGATACTTTCTTTTGAGCTTCTACAATATTGTTTATTCCGTCGGCAAAATCGTCCATGCCTTGCAATTCGGGCTTTAACATTTTTTCGTTAAATACGGCTTGCGGCTCGTCGAATAAACGATTCATACATCTAAAGGCAAATTTTTTGGTAATTCGGTAACCCAATCGGCTCGCCATAATTTTTTCGCCCTTATGCTCAAAGTCTTCCATTTTTTCGAGACATCCGGTTTCTATTAACAACTTGGCGTCTCTATCCTCAGGAACCAATCGTGCCCATATCTCTGGAATTAAAAGACTTATGTCGTGGTCGAATCGTGAATTACCTACGTATCCGGCTGCCGAACTAAAACCTTGGTATTCGGTCAGGATGTACGAAAGAAGCGCATTGTTCAGGTCGGTAGTGGGCGACAGCATATTAAATGGTCCCTTTGTTAACGCACCCTCAGAGCCGGCACCTGTTGTTGATGGTGACTTGCCTGTTAAGCTGCAAATAAAGTCCATAAACAACTCAGGAAGTTCCTGATAGTGGATGGGGTTGTAAACACTCAATGCGCGTATGTTGTTAGCCCTATCGGCAGGGTTGTTCCTCCGACCCGGTAAAACAGCATTTACGGTGTTAATAACAGGAGCATCGGACTTTACTTTTCTGCGTAAACGCACACCAACATCGGCCAGATAACTATCTTCGGTTTCTGTGGCATAGATGTTTTTTTGCAGATAACGCGGGTTTTTGGTAGGGCCATCCTCCACAACACGTGTGTGCGATGGTGTTACAAAATAACTATCTTGATTGGCCTCGGCCACCGCTGTAATTAAATCCTTTACAGGTTGGGTATATTCGTCAAAACTGATGGCATCTTCGATTAACTCGATGGCATCGGCTTTGCGCATCGGCTCGTAGTTGGTAAGGAAAGTACCACTTTGAACAATATCGGCTTCGGCATCGATATCATATCCCCTGATAATAGCCTCGTCGGGTCGTTGGAACAAGTAACTTTCGCAGTTCTTAGTAACCTTAACGCTTTTATTGCTGTACTCTGGGTTCAGATACTCAATTTTTGATGCGGCCAATGTAATGGTAGCACTAATATCGTCTTCCATCTGTATTTTATGGCTCGGAACAAAGTCGGAACGTAATTTATGTACCAACCAGTTTTGATCCTTACTAAATCCTATCCGTACATAACTACCAATTACAGGGTGGTTTTTGTACATCAAGGTTGTGCCTGCACGACCGTTTATTATTTCGGTAGTCATGTACTCTTTCCAGTTGCCTTTTTCGGTTTCGTGGCGGTACAAGCGCTTAACAAAAAGAACCAGTGAGCGGATGTGCTCTGGCATATCTTCTAAAAACTTATTATACTCATCGCTGTACTGGTCGGAGGGAGTAAGGAGCTTTACGGCAGAGCCTAGTGTGCGTTTGGCACTCAGGAATGAGCGCGAATCATCGGCATCGGGACGCACGTTTTTCCATCTGTTGGAATAATCCTTGTTTATGATTTCATCGGCCAGTTCAAAATCTTTCTGCAGGTTCTGGATGTTGAAATTACCGTATTTGATGGCGTTTTGTAGCGATTTTGAAATTTCGGACTTACCTCCTCCCGATACTGTACACGGTTTGTGACAGAACATTCCTTCGGCATTGGTATGTATAATACGCCACATTTTTTGGGTAGGATGTTTAACCAACTGGAACTTATCACCCGAAGGGCTAACGTAGGTTTTATCTGGAGAAAGCTTCAATGTAAACTCTTTACCCTTAATATCCCAACTCACGTTGCTTTTTTGAATGTCGATATTGGCATATTCCGGCATGTAAACAATGTTTGGATACTTTTTGTCGATGGCGTATCCTTCTGGCTTTATGTCAACTCTGTTGGCTAAAAGCTTCATGGCTTCGTTAAAGTTGTATTTGTTATTAAACTTTTCCATGAAGTTTTGGCCGAATACATTTTCACCCATAACGCCGCGTGGATAGGCTATTGCCCCGCCAGCATGTTCCTCTTCCACCAATCCGTAAAGGTTAGCTGAATAACTTATTTGTGTTTTGATTTCCTTTTTCGAATATCCAAAATAGTTATCGGCAATTAAGGTTACCACCACACCTCTTTCGTCGCGACAGGTAACTTTAAATGCTCCACCCTCATTATAAAGCTCATCTTCCTTTTCCCAGCACATGCCATCTTTTATCTGGCGCTCGGTAGCGTTCGAAATATGGGGCAGTCCAATGTCTTTTTTCTTGAGTTGTGTTAACTGTGGAGCCAGCACTATGCAACCGGTGTGCCCTGTCCAATGTTCTATGTCGAGTGCAGCATCGTTTTGTGCTAGGTTATGGTCGCCAGCGTTGCCAAAAATACTCTCTACAAAATCAAGGTTGCTGGCCAGTGATCCGGGAGCAAAAAAGCGAACTTCCATGCTCTTTTCGTCTATAAAGCCTTCTACTTTGGGGCATACGACAGGGCGCTGCAACAAAGATAACATCACTTTAGCCTGATCCTTTTGATTCGCGGTAAAAGGTAAAGTTTTAGACTCTTGCGATGGATTAAAGGCAGCATTTAAAAGATGGGCAAATGTTTCCTTAGGTACTTCTTTTTTATCCAAAGGCACTGGCAAGCCTCCATCCACAATATGAAAGGTACCTTTTGTAGTCCTTTTATCGCTGGCAGGGTTATTCAATATCCCTTGCTTAATACGATAGGAGTTTACCAATTCATTTTTAAAAGTATCGCCATTGGGTGGTAAGCTAACTTCGCGAGCCAGTCCTTTTTGGTTTAATACCAGTGTGTCGTTGGGTATTCGGAGCGACTTATCAATTTTAACATCCTTTAGATAATCATCAATAAAGTTTTGTATCCGGGTATCCACAGGCGATAAATGATCCGATAATAATCTGGCTTTCTCTCTAAAGCTGCTTATGAGACCCTCGGTCAAGTTAAGGAACTTGGCATTCGAAAGCTTTTTTTCGGCATCTGTTTCATCATGAAAAAGAGGTTGTCCAAGCGCGGCCAGTTGAAGGTTAATGTATTGGATCATATCCTTACGATCCCTTTTAGTAGGTGTCAAATTAAATACTTCTTCTTTCATTATTATTTAATTTTAAGATTTTTCGTTTTTACAATTGTCAAAAATAATCAATTATAGATGTTTTTCTCCAATTAAATAGGTAATAATTCTTAAATGTTGTGGGATTTGTTAGTGAAAAAGGCTTATGCTTTATAAACTGAAACAATAAGGCAGTAATTGATGTGTTTTTGTATAAAACAAGTCGTTTATATCTTCATTTTGTAAATGAAGCTCAATTTGAATAGCTTAGATTTTGGCTATTTCAAAACTACAAAGCAGTACACTAATTTGTTTAATTTTATGCAGGCATTACAGTAAAAGTACGATAAAATTATGACTTAGCGAAGAGTCAATTTCACAGATGTGAAAAATCAGGGGTGAAATGTAACTTTGTGCAGATGGGTGGTGATAAACGGGAGCTGGGATAATTGGGTTTAAAAACAAGGGAACGGTTCTTATTTACATCTTGCAAATAAATAATCGTTCCCATCTAATTTATTCAATCGTATCCTCTTCCTCTTCAATATCTTCGTCTTCCTCAACCTCATCCTGTTGTAATGGCTTTCTTAGTTGTTGCTCATCTTCCGTCAGTGGGCGTAAATTTGCGGGGATAGGTTCGTTTACTTCATCTTTAAAGTAAGGGAATACATCGGCTATATTACTTTCGATAATAGCCACAATGTCATAATCCACGGTCATTCCGCTCATGGACAAGTTTATTCTTTCGTAGGCCTCTTTTAGATCCGATGCCAGTACCAACATTTGGTTGGCCACTTTTTTCTCCTTACCCGCATCCTCGTCGATGGTAACAAACATCACTTTGCACTTGTACCATTTGTCGCCGTCGTCGTAAAAAAACAGATCGCTATAGTTGGCTTTTTTTATCGAAGGAACAGAAAATTCGCCCGTAACGTATTGCTCCATCTCGGTATGTATCCTACTTTCAGCTTCGGTATACGAAACAGCATCAATAAGATATGGAAGGTTCACCTTTTTTTCTTTGCCTGTTTGTTCGTCTATCTTTTCGTATTTTACCTTGCACTCAAACCACGTATTCATTGTTTGTTTATTTTTAATTGATTATTTATTGTGAGAGCAAAGATAATAGTGTTATTCAAAAAAATATTATTTCATAAATCATTCTTATTATTCTTTTTTAATTGTCAGTCTGTCAGTAAATTAACTCAAGCTTGTAAGTGAAAATCGAATTTAATGCAAAATAATTCATTTTTTATGTACGTGTGACTTTGCATACGATTGTCCTATCTATGTAAGCGATTAATAGGCTAAAATCAGAAGTCATGAAACAGGAAAGAATTAGAAGAAATTTATATAAGGTTTTACGTAAAACCGGGGTGCCTCGAAACTTGATTTTGGAGGATGCCACTTTGCAAGAAGAGTTATTAAAGGATGATGTGGATCTTACTTGTTTTTTGTTTTTATTGGAGACGAAATTTCAGGTAGAGATAGAAAATTCCCAGTTGGCCAAGTTGAATTCAGTGGGTTCTACTATCGAATTTCTTAAAAAACATTGTGCTTAATGCAAGTTGAAGTTTAAATATAGAAATGGATTAGGTTTAAATGTCAGATTAAATATAACAGCAAACCAAGCCTTAGTGCTTGGTTTTTTTTGTTTGTGGCACCAAATTAATTTCAACGGCAGCGTTTTTGAATACCTTTTCTAATTCATCCTCGGGACGGATAACATTATAATCTTTCCAAAACAAAGGCTCGTACGCCACAATCTTGTCGGCCAGCACATAATTCGTTTTAAAAGCTTCTGAATACCTTATTTGTTGTCCTTGTCCGGGTTGGGCATCGGTAATAAGCATATCGGAAGAAATATGATATTCTGATTTTATTTTGTTGCGTTTATCCTGCATTTTAATGATAAGCTCGCCTCTTATGCTATTTAGTAGCCATTTGTCGTTATAGGGCCTGTAATCTACACTGTAATAGGCGAATGTGGGTGTTGACTTTACTTTTTTTGCATTTTTAAGTATAAAATATTTATTGCTGTTGCGCAGTGTTTTTTTTGTCATGCCAAACTCGGCACGTATGAGGGCAAAACTTTCCACATCAACATACAGATCACCCTCGTAATAAATACCATCCAACTCTGTTATAGGCTTAAACCCCAATTTATAAGCTACTCTGTTGTGTACGATTTCTTTGCCTAGATATGTGTAGCTGTATTTTTGCCCATCCTCACCCGAAATAAAATTGAGGTGCTTGGCCACATCTATTGTTGAAAATAGGGCAGGGCCTCCAGCCAACTTCAAGCGGGCAACCGACACCTCCTTGTCTTCCACTTTTTTCCTTCCTTTAATAAATCGGGCATCTTCTGTATCGTTTGTATTTAAGTACGAACTCTTGAAAATTTCGATGACGGCTTCTGACACTTCGATATATTTTCCGTCTTGTTTTATCGATTCACGAAAAAAGGCTGTCATCAGCATGGATTCCGCAAAGTAATTACGCTCTCTGTTTTTAATTAGCTGTTTCAGAATTTCATCGGCAGGCATAAAAACCACCTTTATTTCCTTTAATCGTATGGTCTGTGGCCTAAGTGCAATACGCAAAGTAGTGTCGGTTTTGGGTATTAGCAAGCTGTCGGATTGGTAGCCTATGGATGAAAGGTTTAGCTTACCATGTATATGCTCACGCGGTATCAGAAAAGTAAATTCGCCTTCAGTATTGCTTGTGGTGCCCAATGGCTCGCCCTTAACCGATATGTTTACCAGTGGTAATGGTTCGCTGTTGTCTGTGGAAACAATCGTTCCGTTGATGGTGATGTAGTTCCTCAATTCTGCTTTGTACTTGTGTTGAGTTATAATCACTTGTCGGCCCAAACTGCTTATCAAGAATTCATAAGGACTAAGCACATCTTTTAAAATAAAATAAAGACTTTGCTGATGATAGACGGCGTTTACAATAGAATCGGTGGGTAGTTGGGAAGGATCGTACGAAAAATAATAATCATATAAATAATGAAGAGAATCCAGGAGCGCCTCAATTTTTATAGCTGGATAATCGACGTCAATTATCTCGTACAATATATTGCCCTGACTTTGAACCAACACCTTATCCTGCGAAAAACAACGGGTGTTTAGCGCAATGAATGTAATAAGGAGCAAAAGCTGAGCCCAGACTTTCATGTAGTTTTAGTTGTACTGATGATTGTTTTTGCAAGAATAAAAAGTGCCAGTTTAGATACAAGCATTGAATATTCTTTTAAGACTCTAAAACTAACAAATAAAATTATTCTTTTTGATATGTAAATTCAACACCATAAATACCGTTTAACACCATTACAATATGTTCGATGGTGTATTTATCGAAAGTGGTGGTTATCATTTTGCTATCTGTTTCAAAACCATTGGGCGCATTAATTTTAACGTTATACACCTCTTCAATAAGGGCTATGGCAAAGGGAAGTTCATCATTTTTGAATGCTATTTCTTTTGTTTTCCAGGCGATGTAATTGTTGTTTGTTAATTGCATTTTTACCCATGAATTGTCTTCGGCATTGAATATGGCCTTATCTCCCGCTGTTAGCATCATGCTATTGTTTGGATTAAGCATTGAAGAAACTGAAACGCTACCCTCGTGTACGCTCACTTCGGTGCGGTTGTCGTTGGGAAGTGCTTTTACGTTAAAGGTGGTGCCTATCACTTTAATTTGAATTTGTTGGGTGCTGATAATAAATGGCCGGTTTTTATCGGAAGCAACATTAAAAAATGCCTCTCCACTAAGGGTTAAAGCTCTTTGGTCTAATGCAAATGAAGATGGATACCGGATGTTGCTGTTGCGGTTAAGGTCGATAAGAGAGCCGTCGTTCAAATCAAGTTGTTCGATGGTATTGCTGGTTTCGGCTACCATAAGTTGGTCGGGCGAAGCTGTTTTTTCAAAAGGGTTCAGGAACATAACAACCGCTATGATAACCGAAGCGGCGGCGGCCACGATGCCCGCACGAAACATGCGAATTGTACGATTGTTTTTGTTCACTGTAATTGGTTTTATCTTGCGCCAAGCTTGCTCCACATCTACTTTCTCAGATATTAGTGAGGAATCGACCCCACGCATACTTTTGGATATGTTGTCCCACTCAATTTGGTTTTCGTTAAGTGCCAACCATAGCTCAAAATGTCTCCGTTCGTCGTTGGATGCTTCGCCCGAATATACCCGCGCCGCCTGCTCCCAATTTATATCTTTGATTTCTTCTTTCATCACTTTTTTATAGTAAGATATGATATACTTGTTTTTTTAATTCTAAAAGATTTTCTCTTAGAAACTTTAATGCTTTGCCCATCTGTGCTTCAACTGTTTTTTGCGATAAATTTAGTTGCTCTGCTATTTCTCGATATTTTAATCCGTCTACTCTGTTAAGTACAAATATCTTTTTCCGCTGTTCGGGTAATTGCTCAATTACATCTTTAATTTGTTGCATGGCACCTGCATCAGGATAATCGAAAGTTTCTATCAGATAGTCGGGTTCAACTGTATTTTTAAAATTGCGTTGGTGCTTTTGCCGTTTCAATTCGTTGTGGCAACTATTCCGTACGGCTACCATCAAATACGACTGCAATGATGTTATTTCGTACGATGCCCGTTTTTCCCATAGCTTTACAAAAATACTCTGAATTACGCTTTCGGATAAATCCAAATCGTGCATAAAAGTGTTGGCAAAAGCAGTAAGCCGAACGTAATATTTTCTGAATATCTTTTCGAATGCCTGCTTGTCGCCTTTTTTTATCAGCACAAAAAGTACTTCATCTATATTTTTATCATCAAGTTGAGGCATGCGCGTATAGGCGTTTGTTAGTAGGACAAGGTAAAGACCTTTTTACCCTTATCCAAAACTAAAATAGTTATCAATTATCAGTAAAAAGCAGTTAACAGTAGTCAGTTAACAGTAATCAGTTAACAGTAAAACAGTAATCAGTTGGAGCGAAGTGACATCCCGTTACTTTAATTTCATTTATTCTTTAACGGGAAATCAGTTGGAAGGAATGGACATCCCGTCACATTATTCAAATTTATTTTTTGACGGGAAAAATAGTGAACAGTAAATTTTTTGTAACCACTCAGCAAGTATGGGTTGTAGGTAAAGTTAAGGTTTATGTGATTAGGGGAGATTTAGAGTTGTGCTGTCCGAATCTCAAAGAATTTAATTTAGTGCATGTTATTTTTTTCATTGCCGTTGGCTTTAGCCAACGGTTATGAATGTGCAGTAACTAATGGCTTTAGCCGCATTTAGCTTGTTTGGTTTTAATAAATGCGGCTAAAGCCATTAGCAAATTATCTTCTCCGTTGGTTAAAACCAACGGCAATAAGGGTTGCAATAAACTTTGGCTTTTTACACAAGCTGAATAGTTACTGCTGAGTAGTTACAATTTTTGGAGTAAAGTTATATTGTTATCTGCGTAAATCTGCGTAAAAACTCTGCGTAACTCTGCGCGAAAAAAATAAACAATACTTCTATTGCAATTGGAAGGTGACCATTACCGCGGCATGGTCTGAAGGGAACAATGGCGTAACAGTTTTGTCGATTGTTACTGCATCGATGGCTTTGAGGTGCTTGCCCTTGTAAAATATAAAATCAATACGGTCGTTGTAATCCTCTTTAAAAATAGGGGAGTAGGTGTTGCCCGGTTTCTCGGAAGGGTTTGGCCAAATTTCGCGGAAAGAATCTATGAAGCCAGCTTGAGCCATTTTAAGGGTGGTGGGAAATGGAAGCACTTTGTTGTATTTGTTGGATTTGTTTTTTTCCGTCCAATCTAAGTGAGAGCCGCTATTAAAGTCGCCAGCCAAAATAAGCGAACTTGAGTTAAACTCGTTGCTTAGTTTTGCCAACTCACTTAATATAAAGGTGGCTTCGCCTGCTCGTGTAGCATTTTCAATGTTCAAAATGGTGTCGGTGTTTACTGTTTCATTCATCAACAATCCTTTAATATTAGGTTGAAAGCTCAACCAAACAGGGCATACCACCATATGGTTTTCATCGTTGAGCAATACCTCGATGCCGCCAGCATTGATGGGTTTGAAAATGTTGAAGCTTTTTCCGAGGGGATAACGGCTTAGTAAGCAAAGGTTGAGACTTCGACGATAAAAATAAAAGTCTAAGGCATCGGCAATATATTCACCTGAGCCAAATTCCTCCTGAAGAGCCACTACGTCGGCACCATTGTTTTTAATACATCGAACTATTTTATCCAGACCCACTGTTTTACCTTGCTGCATGCCTCCATTCCAAATGTTCCAGCTCATCACCTTTATGGTTTCGCCTGCCTTTGGGTAGCTTTTCAATCGTTCCTTTTTCAAAAAGCGATACGCATCGGCAAACTGACGGTCGTCTAACCGTTGCGACCAAACACCCACCTCATCTATCATCCCGTTAAAAGTGTCTTTGGTATAATCCACCGAGCCGGGATCGCAACCAATGTATAAGTTATAATCGGCATCAAAACTCTGAATGTTGTCAAGGCTCAAAACACCCACCAACTTTCCGTCGAAATAGGTGCGAGCAACTTGTTCATTTTTGTCCAACATAAAACCTATCTGATGCCATTTGCCGTCGTTGATACGCTGGCGTATGGGTGTTGCAATATATTTTTGGTTCTGATAGCCATCCGAAACTTCCAGTTGCCATGCACCCGAAGGAGTTTTGGAAATAATCCATCCTCTTTCCGAATCAATACCCAAACCTTTGTTTCCTATGATACCGTAACTCTCATTGTCACCCGCTTTCATTTTTACCCAAACCATCACCGAAAAAGCATTTTGCTGAGGATGAATAAACTCACCCTTTGTTTCAATAACCAAAGGTTTGCGATAAAAAGAGGTGGCCGAGAAATTAAGGCACGAATCCATAAGCCCCGGTGCGTACGACATTTTTTGGTTTCCGTAAATTTTAAATTGCTCTATACCCGCGGACGCATTGTTGCCGTTAAAATTAAAATATAGCAGTGGCACGGACGGTATTTTAGGCGATGATCCAAATGGCGTGCATGATGCCAACAGCAAACAAACTAGTAGGACGGATGCAAATTTATAGATCGAATTCATGAATCGCTGAATGTGTGGTTATACTTCTGCTTGTTCGTTTTAATTGGGCATAAGGTTACATTATTGTTAATAGTTTTGATGAAATAACACTTTGTCGACCCTATCTATTTATGATACACCTGTATTCAATTTGGTTGGATTATTAAAGATTATTGAATGCTTGTAATTTAGGAATTTTAAATGATTTTTCTAAGTGCCTTAATGATTGGGTTCTAGTTTCAGGATGACTAAATACGCCTTTCCAACATTAGTGCGGAATTAATTTCCGAGACGAAACAATAAGTTGCTTCTTTGTGTTTGCATTCAAAACATCATAATATGCCCCGAAAAAGAAAAGAGCTCTTCTCGCATAAGGTTACCACGGTTAAGGAAATTGTACCCGGATATTTTACCCTCGAATTTGAACGTAAATTTGACTTTATTCCCGGTCAGGTGGTTGCCGTAGCTTTACATGAAGGCGACGATCCTAGATTATACAGCATTGCAAGTGGCAATAAAAAAGATCCCATGCGCATTTTATTCGATGTGTTTCCGCAAGGACTTCTTACACCTCCTTTGTCGAGGTTAAAACCGGGGGATGAGTTGCTTGTATCGGAGCCGTTTGGTAAGTTTACGCCTTCGGCAAAAGCGGAGTGGTGGATAGCGACGGGTACGGGTATTGCTCCGTTTGTTTCGATGGTGGAATCGGGGGTGGATATTCCTAAAAAACTTTTGCACGGTTCCCGTACTTTAGAACATTTTTTGTTTCAGGATAGTTTTAAAGCGCACGTGGGAGATAATTACCTGCGATTTTGCACCAAAGAAAAAGGAGATGGCGCCATAGAGGGTCGGCTCACCAACTGGCTAAGCGAGCAAACGGATTTACCCAAGGATGTTAACTTTTTTCTTTGTGGCAACCCCGAAATGGTGGTTGAAGTGCGCGACATTATCCTAAGCAAAGGTGTAGCTTTTGAGAATATTATGGCCGAGATTTACTTTTGAGTATTCCGTTTCTATATAAATCCAACGCATCGTTTATCAAGCCAATAATAGTCTGGAGTGGCAAATCTTTGTTCGGGTCGATGTTAAAAACTTTCATCCTTGAGCGTTTGCCTTTTTCTAATAATAGATGATGAAGATGATTCCCTTCTACCATTAAAATATAGGGCTGCTGCGTTTTTTTATCCATCATTAAAAAACAGAACATTTTTTTACCATAACAAAAACAAGGCATTCCCCATTTACGCGTTTCATTAACGTGGATGTCCTGTTTCAGTATAATATTCCGTAAAGCCAAAAGACAACTTCGGTTGGGTTCTTCTTGGTTAAGATAGTAGGTGTCGAGCTCGCTCATTATTTTTATAGCTAGTTCAATTCGGAGTTTTCTTTATTTTACAAAAAGATGATTCAATATCTTACCGGCATCCTTAAAAGGTGCTTAAAACAACTAACTTCCTTATTGTTGGATGTTAACAATAGGTGTCAATAAAAACCTTTGGTATGGCTACCGGTCTGTTTTTTGCTTCGTTTGTCATTACAAGCCAAGTTTTCCCCATGGCGTATGCTTCACCGTTTTTTTGATTTTTAAATGTGTAGGTAACAACAAATTGTACTGGTCGTGTTAATTCGAAAACCATTTCGCAAACTACCTTTTCGCCCAGGCGCATTGGTTGGTAATATTTACATGATGCTTCAGTAACTATAAAGGTTAACCCGTGTGCCTTGCATCTTAAAAATTCGTCCATCAACAACTCTGTGCGGGCATTTTCCATGTAAGTAAAATACACCGAGTTGTTTACATGGTTATTCATGTCGATATCAAAAAAACGGATTTCAATGGGTTGTAGGAAACTTTTCATTGTAATGTTATGAGTGTTTTATTAGATACGAGACCAAGAGATATGGAGCAAAGCGACATCCCGCCACCTCAAATATAAATGGGCGGGAAGAGATTTTGAGAAAAGAGAAACTATTTCTCATAAGTCTAATGTCTATTGTCTAACAATCTATCGATCTATCAGGTTTAATCTCAAAAATAAAAGAAATATTACCTTTGTCACTATAAAAGCACACATTATTTGCAAATTGATAGATATGGAAAAAGAGGCATTGTTCGGAAAAACGTTGAAAGAGTTGCAGGAAGTAGCCAAAGAGCTGGGGTTTCCGGGATTTGCAGCAAAGCAAATGGCCGACTGGCTCTACAAAAAAAAGGTAAGCAGCATTGATGAGATGTTGAATCTCTCCGTAAAAAACAGGGAGATTCTAAATGGAAAATATACGGTTGGACTAAGTGCTTACAATAAGGTGCAGGAATCGGTGGATGGAACGCGTAAATATCTTTTCAGCACCGGAAAAAACCTGTTTTTGGAGGCTGCTTATATTCCGTCCGAAAATCGCAAAACACTTTGCGTGAGCTCGCAGGTAGGCTGCAAAATGGGCTGCTTGTTTTGCATGACAGGCAAGCAGGGCTTCCAAAAGAACCTTACGGCTGGAGAAATAGTTAACCAGATGGTTAGCATCGAAGAAAAGGATGAACTCACCAATGTGGTTTACATGGGGATGGGTGAGCCGATGGATAATATTGAACAAGTGCTTAAAAGTTTGGAAATTATTACTTCCGACTGGGGATTTGCATGGAGCCCGCGACGAATTAATGTTTCTACCATAGGTGTAGGGCCGGCCATGCGACGTTTTATTGAAGAAAGCGAATGTCACTTGGCCATAAGTATGCACAGCCCTTACAACGAGCAGCGCAAAGAGCTGATGCCTATTGAAAACGTATATCCCATGGAACATATCATTGATATATTAAAAGAGTACGACTTTGGACGACAACGCAGAATATCCTTCGAGTACATCATGTTTGAAGGGGTAAACGATTCTGTTGAACATGCCAGAGAATTGGTGCGCCTGGTTAGTGGGCTTAAGTCGAGAGTTAATCTTATAAAGTTTCATCCCATCCCCGATACACCTTTGAAAGGTTCTTCGCACCAAGTGATGGAAGAATTTAAAGCAGCACTTGAAAAAAAAGGTGTTACGGCTACCATTCGTAAATCGAGAGGAGAGGATATTTTTGCTGCTTGCGGGTTGCTAAGTACCAAAAGTATGGTACAAAAAAATGAAGAGAAAGATTTTTGAAATATACTATTGACATTTTGTATACTTTTAGTTATATTGGATATATGTTAAACAAACAAATTCCCTAGACATGTTAAAACTGATTTTAAGCGGAAATGTGGGCAATGATGCCACAGTGACGGAAACAGCTAAAGGCAAGGTCGTAAATTTTGATGTGGCCGTATCCAAAAATTACAAAAATGCCAAAGGCGAAAAAGTAGAAAGAACCGAATGGGTAAGAGCATCTATTTGGCGCAGCAAGGATTCAGACACCAAATTTGCCGAGTACATTAAAAAAGGTAAAAAATTACTTATCGAAGGCGAACCGCATACTTCTTCATACAAAAACAAAGAAGGTGAAATTCAATCTGCCCTTGAAGTAAATGTAAAAGAGTTTGAGTTTTTAAATTAATTATTTCAACTCTTCCCCTAAAAGTTAATGTTTTTGGTAAATGGAAGATGGCCTACAGCGATTAATTATTACTTTTAAAGCCGGCATTTATTGTCGGTTTTTTTATTTTTGAATTTTATCGTATCCTAAAATTAATAACACAATGCATATTCAACATCGCAAAAAATACTTAGTCATAGCCACCGTACTTTTGGTACTTGCTGCATGCGGACTCACAACGGAGCAAATAGCCAAAGAAAAATTTGATAGAGCCAATAAACTTTATGGGCAGGAGCAATTTAACGATGCCAAAGTAGTGTTGGACTCCATTATTGAGCATACCCCAAAAGAAATTGAGTATGTGGCGCGTGCCAATGATTTGCTTCGCACCATAAAAATTGGCGAGCAGGAACGCAACCTAGCTTTTTTTGACAGTGCTTTGGTAAAAAAGGAAGAGGAGCTAAAGGTACTCATGAAAAACTTTACGCTGAGCGATGAGTATGGTGAAAAACAGATACTCATCCATCATCGTCAAAAACCGCAAAATGCTTACAACAGGACCTACCTGCGAGCCCATCTGGATATGGAGGGTGATTTCTATATATCTAGCCGTTATGTTGGCAACAAGTATATTAACCACAATAAAATAAAAGTGTATAACGAAGGACAGTTGGTATTAAGCGAAGAGGTGGCGGAAGACGGTTTTGACAATCGAAAATTTGAAGATCAAGGTACCTTTTGGGAAGTGGTCAATTACAAGAATGGAGACGACAATGGCATCATCGATTTTATAGCCCAAAATGTTAATAAGCCGCTTAAAGTTCACTTTATGGGAAAAGGAAATTCTTACATTGTAATGGAGAAGTTTGATAAGGAAGCTATTAGCGATGGATATGAAATTTCTTTCGTATTAAAAGATATTGCAAAAATTAAAAAAGAAATGACAAATGTACGGCAGGAGTTGGATCGCTTAAGATAGGTGAAGTATGGTTTTTTATCGTGCTATTTGAATCAATAGGAAAGTTTACAAATGAGAAAACTAATTTTTAATATTTTAATTGCTGCTATGTTAGTTGCCTGCACAAGTCATAAAACTCCACTACAGCAAAATGCCGAAACGGTAAAGCCGGGTAAAGCAGTTGTTTACCAAGTTTTCACCCGACTTTTTGGAAACACCAATACCCATAATAAACCATGGGGTACTATGGATGAAAACGGAGTGGGTAAGTTCAACGATTTTACCGATACGGCCCTGGAGGAAATAAAGAAAATGGGTGTTACGCATATTTGGTATACAGGGGTTCCGCACCATGCCATGGCAACGGATTATACCCAATACGGCATTTCGAACGATGATCCGGATGTGGTGAAAGGACGTGCAGGGTCGCCCTATGCGGTAAAAGATTATTACCAGGTGGATCCGGATATGGCGGTAGATCCTGCCAAACGAATGGAGGAGTTTGAAGACTTAATCCGTCGTACGCATCAACATGGGATGAAAGTGATAATAGACATTGTACCCAATCACATAGCGCGTCATTATCAGGGGCTTAACAACCCGGAAGGTGTAAAGGATTTTGGTGCCGAGGACGATACTTCTTTTGTCTACACCAAAAACAATAACTTTTATTACATCCCCGGAAAAGCTTTCCAGGTGCCTGAACCCAAGAACGAGTATTTGCCTTTGGGAGGCGATAAGCATCCACTATTGGATGGTGAATTTGATGAAAATCCTGCTAAATGGACAGGTAATGGTTCGCGTTTGGCGCAACCCGATTTTTACGATTGGTACGAAACAGTGAAGGTAAACTATGGTGTGCGACCCGATGGCGTAAATGATTTTGATTCTTTGCCCGATAATTATAGAAACAAAAACTACGAAGCGCATTATTCCTTTTGGCAAGGTAAGGAGGTGCCGGATTCATGGATGAAATTTCGAGATATCGCTCTTTTTTGGATAGATAAAGGGGTGGACGGCTTTAGGTACGATATGGCCGAGATGGTTCCGGTGGAGTTTTGGAGCTTTATGAATTCATCCATCAAGATGAAAAATCCGGATGCGTTTTTATTGGCCGAGGTGTATCAGCCTGGCTTATATCGAGATTATATTCAAAAAGGCAAGATGGATTATTTGTACGATAAAGTGGATTTGTACGATACACTTAAGCATATTATGCAGGGACATGGCTCCACTGATCACATTGCACCCATCCAACACAAACTGGCAGATATTGAGCATCATATGCTTCATTTTCTCGAAAATCATGATGAGCAGCGTATTGCCTCGCTCCAATTTGCGGGCGATGCAAAAAAGGGTATGCCTGCCATGGTTGTATCGGCCACGTTGAGCACTTCGCCTACGATGCTTTATTTTGGGCAAGAAGTGGGGGAGCCGGGCGAGCAAAATGCCGGATTTGGTGCGCCGTCGCGAACTTCTATCTTCGATTATATCGGTGTACCCCATCATCAGCGCTGGATGAATAACGGTAAGTTTGACGGAGGGCAGCTAAATGATGAAGAAAAGAATTTGCGCTTGTTTTATCAGAGGCTCTTAAGTTTTACGGCAGAAAGCGAAGCCCTCATGGGTGCTTATGCCGACATCCACGCCTACAACCGAGAGCATACCAAGGGGTATGCGGATAAGTTGTTCTCTTTTGTTCGATGGAGCGAAAATGAAAAGCTGATTGTGATTTCTAATTTTAGCCATACCGATAGTTTTGAGTTTGATCTTAAAATTCCGGCTGACATCATCGGTGAAATGAAGATTCTCGATGGCAGTCATCCTGTTTCCGACCAACTGAACGGACAAACCAGCACTACATTGGTAGTAAAGAATGGTTTGGGCATAATCGATATTCAACTGGAGCCCCTGCAATCGTATATCTTTATGATAGAGTCAAACTAAGTGAGGTGCTGCCTTCGTCGTCTCGTTGCGACCATAAGCATCATGTAAATATCGCGTCCAAACTGAATGAGGATGAAAATAGATCTTCAATTCATTCACCTCTGTTTGTAAACCTGTAAGGAGATTAAGTTCATGGGATTTATCCCCCAATGTTGGCTCTTCTCCTTTTTAAGGCAAAGTACCGTACCAAAGGCACGGGGACGGGGTTGATATGCTTGTTTCAAAAGAGCTATTTCTGTGCTTTCCCCCATTTGGGGGAGTTGCCTGCCTGCCCTAGGCAGGGAGGGGGCTTTTTCACCTCACCTCAATAACCACCCCCGAAGCTTGTACCTTGTTTTTGGTGGATGCCGTTCCTTTGGTAAAAGGCTTGTCATCAAGATAAATTTGGATATAATACAATCCTTTTTTCTGAAAGGTAAATTCTAGTTGAGTAAAGCCTTGTGCATCAGGAGTAGGCAATTCCCAAGGCAGTATCTTATGTGCCAAATCGTTGGTAAAATCATCGTATTGCATCTGCCGGGTTATGGCATCGGCGCTCATCGGGGATGGAAATTTTTGATAATATGCCAAAACCATATGCAGGTGTTTACCCTCTACGGGTTTAACCGGAATGCTAACTTTTGTATTGGCTGCTACTAAAGTTTTAAATTCACCAAACACCAAGTATCTATCCAAAAATTCTTCGTAATATCTGAATTGATTTTTATAGAGGTAATAGCCAATGCCTATATAATTGTGATGCGGATGGATGCAGTTTTGTTTGTGACCGTCGTTAGGAGCACGTTCGGCCATAAAGGCATTGTGAGCCTGCTGCATGTAGTCAGTAATATGTTCAGGGCCAGAGGGCAAAGGCTCGGTTGAGGATAGGGCAGAGGCATTTTCAGTAACATGATCCATACCTCCGCCGAGGGCATAGCGATAATAAGGTGATTCGCCCAGCAGATTAAAATGCCCCATAAAATTGTTCATGGCCGCATCTGTGGCAATTTTATTGGCTACACGCGAGGCCAAAATATCCAGTTCAACTTCAGGCTGGCGATGCTTTTTTCGGCTGGCGTTGATATGAGCCAACTGGTTTAACTTGAGCAGCAGGGCACTTTTGTCGTCTTTGTATTCTAATAATCTGCTTTCGCTGTTGTTAAGGGTTTCGTATTTTTTAATTTCGGATGCAGAAATATCATAATTTTTTACATCCGTTGTAAAGGCCAGTGCATTTACAAAAAATGCTGTAACTAAAAATATTAGAGCTAAAATGTGTTTTACAAACATGTTATCTTCGTTAAATTTTTCTGTAAGATAAACGGTGATTTACGAGGTTTGTTTTATACAACTCTTACTTTAAGCTCCCTTCGTCCACCGCACTCAAGTTTACGCTGACCTCTCTTCGCTAGGGAACTCACCTACGGATATATTGGTAAGATAAAGAAAAACTTACTCCCCACGTTTTTCTTACTTTCAATTTGCATTTTACTATGGTGCTTTTTCAATATATCATTGCAAATAATTAGTCCTATTCCGCTGCCTTTTTCGTTGTGTGTACCTTTTGTTACGTGATGAGTACTTGGATTAAGTACCATTTCAATCTCCTTGTCGGAGATACCAATTCCATTGTCAACAACCGCGATTTCCATTTCGTTTTCACCTATTTGTTTTGCCGTTAAGTGTATCTCGCCGTGGGGCTTGGTAAATTTAATAGCGTTAAAAACTAAATTCCGTATGATGGTGGCTATCATTTCTTTATCGCAATATACCATAGCATTGTCAGAGTAGGCGTGTACTATTTTTATCCCCTTTTGGTTAGCAATTTCACGGTATAATGATCGATTCTCCAAAAAAATGGGAGCCAGCTTATAGCGTTTTGGTTTGTGTACGTATTCGTTTAATTGCGTTTTGCTCCAGTTTAATAGGTTGTTTAGCAGGTTATAGGTTCTACGTATATGTAAATACATTTTCTCAATGTCTTCTTTTTTGGCTTTAAAATCCTTGCCATCGTTGCGTAGCAAAAGATCAAAATATCCGATGAGTGAGGTAAAAGGGCTGCGCAAGTCGTGCGAAATGATATTGAAGAAACGATCCTTGGTTTCATTGAGGTTTTCCAGAGTATCTTTTTGATCACTGATTTGTTCTTTTTCTTGGGTTATGGTTTTTTGTGCTTTATATAGCTTAAGCAAAAAGCTTTCAACGATCACTCCTGCCGCCATAAATAAGCCCGAAGCCATAAGTACAAATAAGCTTGATCGCAAAAATAGGTGAGGATTGGATACGTCTAAACGGTGTACAAAAACCGAAACCGATAAAAATGATAATGTTGAGATGCCAATATATGTAATTATCAAATGCAGGCTACTCATCGAAAGACCTATCATTGCAATGGTAAGTATAAAAGCTGTATAGTAAGCGTCTATGGCACTGTTGGATGGTGAGATGGATGAATATATGAGCGATATATTAAGGCTGATAGTGAATAATGCAGTGGCAAATATGATGCGGATAAAAGGTATATATTTATCAACGTAAGTGCATACATAAGCGCCTATCATTAATGGTAAGCTGGCCCAAAAGTATGGATTAGTAAACGAGGCAAATGGTTTTGTCAATCCGAAGTTGTTTACAAATGCCAATACAGGATATAAGCTCATGTACAATAAAAGTAAATTTCGGATGTAATGTTTATTGCTCTCAAACAACCAACGTGTGTAGGTGCGTTTAGACTCTCTCGTCTTTAACCCTTGGCGTTTATACTTCTCTTCTGTGGGTAGCATATGCTGATAAAAAATACAATCTTATTTTCGCAAAAGTAAGCATATGAATCCTTTTAACCTAATTAATGAATTGACTCACGTAAGCTGCGTACTTTTTAACGTTCGAATATTTAATGACATCGTTATTACATATTGAACAAAAGGTGTGAAATTAACAAGTATGAAGATGTATCTTTAAATTTGAAATTTTAGTTGCATACCAATATGGAACCCGCTATTCAAGTGGTAGAGTTAAAATTTGTTGATTTCTCCGCTAATATCCTCAAAAAAACAGCAGCTTTTTATCCAAAAACTTGTATGAATTCCTCCAGCTTATTTACCATATTGGACGAGCCACAGAAGAAAGGTGTGCGCTGGTGGAGGGATAAGGGTTTGGTCTCCATGATGCGATTTTTGCCATCGGTAGCCTTTCCGCCGGCTTGCTCAATAATAAAAGCTATGGGGTTACACTCGTAAAGCAAGCGCAACTTTCCCTCAGGGGCACTTTCGGTAATGGGGTACATAAAAATACCGCCCTTTAATAAATTACGATGGATGTCCGATACCAGCGAGCCGATATATCGTGAAGCATACGGGCGATGGTTGCTGTCGTCCTTTTCCTGACAATACTTGATATATTGCTTTACGCCTGCCGGAAATTTTAAATAGTTGCCTTCGTTAATGGAGTAGATAGTACCATCCTTAGGACTTTGAATGGATTTATGCGAAAGACAAAACTCACCTATGGAAGGATCCAGCGTGAAACCGTTGATGCCCTGACCTGTGGTATAGACTAACATGGTTGACGAACCATATAAAATATACCCGGCTGCCACCTGATCGGTTCCCGGCTGAAGGAAATCGTCCATCGTAGCCTTTTCGCCAATGGGGGATTTTCGTTTGTAAATAGAAAAGATGGTGCCGATGGAAACATTGACATCGATATTGGAGGATCCATCCAAAGGATCCATTAAAAATACATATTTCCCCTTGCGCGCTACATCGTCGTCGAATAGGATGAAGCTTTCGTTTTCCTCCGATGCAATGGCACAAACTTCGCCACATGAGTGAAGCGAATTGATAAAGTGATCGTTGGCAAAAATATCCAGTTTCTTTTGTTCTTCGCCTTGTATGTTCGAAGTGCCCACCTCGCCTAAAATGTCTACCAAACCCGCTTTGTTTACCTCGCGGTTTACAATTTTGGCAGCGATGCCCACATGGTGCAAAAGATGGGTGAGATCGCCTTCGGCATTTGGAAATTCCGCTTGGCTGTTAAGTATAAATTCGTTTAGTGTGGTCACTTCAAATGCATTCATAATGTAAATTTTTTAAGTGAGATAATGGAACTTGGATTAATTGTAATTAATTTAGTACAGATAATTTTAAGGACAACTGATAAAAATCACCTGTTCCCGCTAATATAGATAGAATATGTAAGAACATTGTTTATTATCTTTGATGTTAAAGTTTAAATAACGCGTATGGTTCAAATATATAAGTTTGGTGGTGCATCGGTTATGGATGTACCGGGTATAAAAAATGTGTGCAATATCATAAAGCGCAACGAAAATCATTTGTTAGTGGTCATTTCGGCCATGGGAAAGATGACCAATGCCATGGAAAAAATTGTGGAGGCGTTTGTTGCGCAAAATCAACCACAAATAAAATTGGCGTATCAAGCTATTGTCGATTATCATAACCCTATTGTGCTGGAATTGTTTGAAACTGGGCATCCTTTTTTGGTTCAATATAATCTGCTCCTCGATAAATTGTGGAAGCGCTTGCAGCTTAGGCCTACTAATAATTACGACCTTGATTACGATCAGGTAGTGCCCTTTGGGGAACTTATAGCAACACAAATTGTGAGTGCCTATGCCAACAGTGTGGGTATGAAAAATCAATGGTTGGATGCCCGACAATTAGTAAAGACTGATAAAAACTACCGTGATGCGGGGATTAATTGGGGATTGAGCGCCCAACTGATAAGCAAATCGGTGGATTTTAAAAAGCAAGGGCTGTATATTACCCAAGGGTTCATAGGCTCTACTCTTGATAACCTTACCACCACGCTGGGGCGCGAGGGCTCCGATTACACGGGTGCCGTGTTTGCCCATATTTTAAATGCGCAAAGCCTCACTATTTGGAAAGACGTGCCGGGCGTGCTAAATGCCGACCCACGCTGGTATCCGTTGGCACAAATGCTAAGCGAAATATCGTACCCGGAGGCCGTTGAGCTGGCCTACTACGGGGCACAGGTAATCCACCCCAAAACCCTAAAGCCGCTGCAAAACAAGAATATACCTTTGTACGTAAAATCTTTTGTGGATGCAAGTTTGGAAGGCACTTCCATTAAATCGACAGAAGCAAAAGCAGTGGATATTCCGGTTTATATCCTTAAAACGCAGCAGCTCTTTATCACCATCTCGCCCAAAGATTTTTCTTTTATCGTGGAGGATAACCTGAGTCAGATATTTGCCATATTCAGCCGCCAAAAAATCAAAATCAACCTGATGCAGAACTCGGCGCTGAATTTCTCGGTTTGCATAGATAAAGTGCGCGATATGAGCAGTTTATTACAATCGTTGCAAAAAGATTTTACGGTGCGCTACAACGACCACGTGGAGCTGGTCACCATCCGTAATTATAACGAAGAAGCCATAACTCTCATCACAAAGCAAAAAGAAATCATCGATTCACAATTAAGCCGCAATACTGCCCGTTATGTGCTAAAAGAAAGCGAGTGGGTGTTTTAAGCTCCAAACCAACTCAACCAAGCAAACCAAACCTGACAGCGTTTGAGTTATTGGTTACACCCAACTGGCTTTTAAAAGTAGTTAGATATCAAGTCTAATGTAACTACCTCTAATTAACTCCGTCGTCAAATTTAGTTAAATATCGCACCCTCTATTTCACGGTAAATATTACCCTTTTATCATACATATTTCATCCTATTTGCATCTGATTTTAGCGTAGAGTCATTTGTTATGAGTTTAAAATATGTTCCTTCGTAATTTATAACCCATTTTTAATTCCTATATATATCTTAAAATCAACATGTAGTATTTTGTCACGCTTAAAAATTTGTGTTTGTTATTTAATTATTTAGGTTTGCTGATGATTTATTTAGTTAATCGTTATTATTTTTATAAATCCATATTTCATTAACATATCAATAGCTAAGCAGAGTATGGCTTTAAACAACAAAAAGTCAATGATTAAAATGAGTGAGTAGTAAAAATGGCGAGCCAATTTAGCTTGCAAAGCTTAAAAGTGACCTATGTTAACAAGATGGATTGTAATATTATTTTTACTTAACAACACAATGTGTTATACACAAAATTTAACGCAAGGTTCTGTTTCCGATAATTTGAAATTTTGTTCTCTCCCCTTTGTTAACATCGGCATAAAAGGAACTCACGGCGGAACCACAACAAACGGTTTGGGTGAGTTTTCCATCAACCTGCCCTCTAACCCAAAATACCGAACATTGGTGTTTAGCTCTATCGGATACGAAAGTAAAGAATATACGGTTAAAGAAGGCGAATCGAATTTATCGATACACTTAGCACCCCATACCTACGATATTGACGAAATAACCATCATGCCCGATAGTACTTTGCGTTCCTTCTTGCGCAAGGCTTTTAATAAAATACCCGATAACTACTCATCCGTACCTACAAAGTATGAAGGTTTTTATAGGGCTTCCATCCAAAACCAAAAAGGGGAATACTTGCGTTTTATGGAAGTATTGACGGAGGCTTATAAATCGTCCTATAAAAATAAAGAGGAAGGTACAATGAAGGTATTAAAGTCCAGAAAGTACATTGCTAAAAATGATGTAAAAGATTTCCCGGTTTATTATTATGGAGGTGTACACCAAATGCATTATTTGGACTATGTTAAAAGCCGAGCTGAATTCTTGAGTGGTTCTCATAAGTACAACTACAATCTTGTGGGGCAAACAAAAAACAGAGGAAAAATAGTGTATAAAATTAGCTTTGCGCCAAGCAACATAGATGCAAACCGAAGTAAGGGGTATTTTTATATCGAACATGAATCGTTGGCTTACCTTAAAATTGAGAAAGAATCTACACCAGCGCAATTAGAAAAGAGGTCAACAGTCCCTGCACTTACTCTTAATGGTCTTAAGAGTATTTATTTTGATGTGAATGTTAATTACACAGCTTTTGATGGTAAATTTTATTTAAAGTCAGTAATCCGTACAGAAGATATTCTCAAACAAAGAGACAGTGTTACTACCCATTGTTTAAGTGAATATATCATAAGCTCCTTTGATGATGATGAGGTGGGAAAAATTGCCTTCGAAGAGCAAGCGCCTATCACCTATACCCCGTCAGTGGAAGCCGTATTTTATCACCAGAGCGATTGGAAAGAATTTAACACCCTACCTTTAGAGGGTAATCAGCACGACCTGGATAGTTTGAAGGTAAAGTCAATACTTTCGTCTAATGCAAAAAGGAATTCAGATTGGCGGATAAACATGATGAAGATTATGAGAAATCTAGAGTTTTCTTATGTGATAAGTATTAATGGTGTAAATAGTGCGGCTGCAAACTATCAATTAGATTATCAACATCTAAATTTTAAAAATGATAAAAACAGTTCTGATTATGTACTAAGTTATGCCACACAAATCGGATATAAAATATCTCCCCATAATGTTATTCAAGGCCAAACGGCAAAGCAGTTCAGTCGCGAATCATTTATCAAGAATCATTACTACTCGTACAAACGATTAATCCCCTTAAAAACCATGGGGCATCAGATTATTGCCAACGTTAATATGGGTTGGGAGTGGCAAAAAGTAGGGTTTTCATTGGGAACGCAAAAATCAGGTCAGGATTTTTATTTTGGTGGAAAAAAGTTTAAAAATGAAAAAATACAGGCCTATGCCGGATATAAAAGCAACGGACTTTCCGTAGGCTCAGGTATCGATTTTCAGCTGAGCAATCTGATTCATTTAAGTTTGTCGGGTAATTATTTTATCCCTTCAAAAACTCAGGATATAATTATTTTGCAAGAACGTTCTGGATTTTTCCTTGGTCGAAAGGGCGCACAAGAAAACCTATCAAATTCCAACATCCAATATAGTATCGATGGGTTGCCCAGTTTAAAATGTGGTTTGGAAAATAAAAATTGGAATGTGATAATGGGGATTAAAATGAAGTTTTAAATACAATAGACCGTTAGATTTTAGATAATCCGCGTGTCGCCAAGCTTTAGCGGAGGCGTAAGACGTTAGACTTATTTGCAAACGCCATATTATCAGCGTGTTAGAGAAAGCTACACAACTAAGTAAACAATCTAATATTCAAACAGGGACAAAAAAATAACGAAGTGTTGAAATAAACAACCAAATCAAATCAAATCAAACCTGACAGCGTCGGTAGACCTGTCAGCGTTTGAGTTGTTTAAGTTTATAAGATACTACACACTGTCAATATTTTCAAACATAAGGATAATCCGTATAACCCTTTTCGCCAGGAGTATATAAAGTGCTAAAATCAGGAGTGTCTAGGGAAATATTGTTCTGCATCCTATAAACCAAGTCGGGGTTGGATATAAACGGACGACCAAAAGCTATTAAATCGCCTTTGCCAGCAACAAGTGTTTCTTCGGCCGATTGAGTGTTAAACCCACCACTTGCAATAATGGTTCCTCCAAATGCCGTTTTAATTTTAATTTTAACCGATGCAGTCACTTCGGGTGCACCCATATCCGATTGATCCACAATATGGATGTAGGCCAGTTTTAATTTGCCTAGCTCCCGGGCTAAATATTCATAGGTATCTTCCAAACCATCAAAAGCCACCATATCATTAAAGGCACCGTACGGCGAAAGGCGGATTCCCGTTTTGTCAGAACCTATGGCAGTGCTTACTTTCTGTGCGGTTTCAATAACAAAACGACTTCGGTTTTCTACAGAGTTACCATAGTCATCCTTGCGTTTATTAGTACTTGGATTGATAAATTGATCCAATAAATAGCCGTTGGCACCGTGTAGCTCCACACCGTCGAACCCTGCTTCAATGGCGTTATTGGAGGCCCGAACAAATTCCTTTTGTGTTTCTTCAATCTCGATAAGTGTCATGGCCTGTGGGGTGGGATAGGACTGCTGTCCATTTTTGTCGGTATATATTTCACCGGTCATCCCAATGGCCGAGGGTGCTAACACTTTCGTTCCAGTAGGCATATTGTCGGTGTGCGAAACGCGCCCGGTATGCATTAGTTGCACAAATATCTTACCTCCTTTGGCATGTACGGCTTGTGTAATTTGTTTCCAACCTTCCACCTGCTCCTTATTATAAATACCAGGGATACGAGGATATCCAACTCCGTTAGCCGAAGGAGCGGTGCCTTCAGTAATAATCAAACCAGCGCCGGAGCGTTGGTCATAGTATTCTGCCATTAACTTGTTGGGTGTATGGTCAGTGGTGGCTCTGTTTCGGGTCATGGGTGCCATAACCACGCGGTTTTTCAATAAGAGTGAGCCTAATTGAAATGTATTGAATAATAGCATAAAATATTCTTTTTTGCGTGAAACCTTTAAATTGTGGCAGTGAAATTATCAGTAACCACCCAACACAAAACATAGGTTATTCATAAAAAGTTCTGCATCAATTCAAATCTTAACTGGTACAAGCCAGAAAAGTATAGAGTATAGAGACATAAGTATCAAGAAAAACCTTTCCTTCTCTCCTCTAGCCGGAGGGGCTCCCGCTACGGCGGGACAGGTTCTTACTTTCTTGTTCCCGATGCATCGGGAGCTGCCCGAAAAACATCATCTGTCTCTTTACAATGCCTAAGTGCGGCCGGGTGATCTCCAAACAAGTTCGGAGCTTCCCGGTCTTACTTAGGCATCGCTTTGAGCCCTATAATATTTTTCAGGAGGCCGTTCACCTGCCTAAAGGTCAGGCAGGTGCAAGCATCAATCATCTTTCCAATAATAATATTGTCAATAGCAAATTATTCCGTCAGTAGCCAGACAGGCAATTAACATGTTGACAGCCTGTGCGGCTAACTAACGTAGTAGTTGGTATTTAAGAGCGTAATGCACAATGGGTTCAAGGATTTCTATCTTAATCCGCTGCCGTCGCACGGCCACGGCTCACGGCTTAATGTAGAATGCCGCTTTATAGCCTCTTAGCTGGTTCGAGTCATTATACAGTTCGTAGGCCAATAAAATAGAATGTATTTGTTTTTTTAACTCTGAGGTATTTTTGTCGTAGAGCCATGTTTCGGTAAATTGTAGTTTGCCCACCCTGTTGCGGGGAAAGGCTGCATCGGCCTCCATTTCTTTTATGTCCGCAATAGATAATTCTTTGTTGGTATAATAGTGATATGCCTTTTTTTTACCCGAATAAACCAACTCAAATAAATCGTCCACCATTTTTTTATGCCGTACATCTTTAACTTTGGTTGTTGCCCATTCATCTATAGAATCCGGATTACTGATTAGTACATCATAAATAATCGTATCAGCCCAAACGGTGGTGTTTGCATCCTCTTTGGATATTCCCGATTTATTGTCCTCACAACCAGGCAAACACAAAAGCAAGACCGCAAGTATCCCCAAAATTCCAAATGCTGTTTTCATAGTCAATAAAAGTCAATATCTATTCTGTTTTCCACTTTTCGCTCTCCGCTCCAAGCTCCTTGCCCCTCGCTCCAAGCTCTACGCTCCATGCTCCTCGCTAAAAAACAAAAGCCTTTCGCCTTTCTTTTCCTCGTTAAAAACACCATTATTATAGGCTAGATGGCCGTTTACAAAAGTGTGGCTTACTGCGTGAGCAAACTCCTGTCCCTCAAACGGACTCCAACCACATTTCGAAATAATGTTTTCCGGAGCTACCGTCCAACTCTTATTTGGATCCACAATAACCAAGTCGGCTTTATATCCTTTGCGTATAAACCCCCGTTCGTTCACCCGGAATAACTTGGCAGGAGCATGGCACATTTTATCTGCCACTTGTTCGTAAGTAAAAACCCCTTGATTCACCATTTCGAGCATGGCCACCAAAGCATGCTGAACCAGCGGACCACCTGATGGGGCTTTAAAATAAGTACCTTTTTTTTCGTCCTTAGTATGTGGGGCATGGTCTGTAGCCACCACATCCAGTATGCCATTTTTTAATGCCTCTCTCAAAGCGTCGCGGTCTTTTTGGGTTTTAATGGCAGGATTCCATTTTATGTTGGCACCATATTTTTTGTAGTCCTCGTTGGTAAACCACAAATGGTGCACACATGCCTCACCCGTTATTTTTTTATCTTCAATAGGCATATCTTTATCCAACAAATCCAGTTCTTTGGCTGTGGTTAAGTGCAAAATATGCAGCCGTGCACCATGCTTCCTTGCTAAGGTAGAGGCTTTGAGCGACGATTTATAACAAGCCTCTTCCGAACGAATCAAATGATGCATCTCGAATGGAACCTCCTCACCGTATTTTTCTTTATATGCCCTTAAATTAGCCTGTATGGTATCTTCGTCTTCGCAATGCGTAGCAATTAAGGTGGGTGCTTTGGCAAACATGGCCGACAATGTTGCTTCGTTGTCCACCAACATGTTACCTGTTGAAGAACCCATGAATACTTTGATGCCGCACACTTTTTTAGGATCAGTTTTTAATAATTCATCTAAATTATCGTTTGTAGCACCTATATAAAAGGAGTAATTGGCAAGCGACCTTTCCGAGGCCAACTTATATTTTTCCTCCAATACCTCATGCGTGGTAGCTTGCGGAATGGTGTTGGGCATTTCCATAAACGAAGTAATCCCTCCGGCCACAGCAGCCCTTGCCTCAGTATAAATTTCGGCTTTATGCGTCAGTCCAGGCTCGCGAAAATGCACCTGATCGTCAATAGCACCCGGAAGCAACAATTTACCTTCACCATCAATAATCACATCCGCCTCAGGCGAAGCATCACTCTCGCAATAAACACCTTCAATCCTATCCCCAGCAATCAACACGCTCCCCACAAACGATTCACCCTCGTTTACTATTCTTATATTTTTAATTAAAATCAAACCCATAATCTAAAAAAATCAATTGCTAATTAATAAAATGTTCACATCTCTTCATCTTTCCAAAGCTCAACAACCGTCCACAACACTCCACGTCATCCTCAAAGCGCACGCAGTACGCTTTCATTCCCTCCCCCATTCGGGGGAGACGGAGGGGGCTTTTTTACCTCCCCCCATTCGGGGGGACAGAGGGGGGCTTACCTCTCATATTTCTTAAGCCAGCTACCCAACTTCATTTTAATCACGCCCCACACAGCCTCGTTAAAAATACCACCGCTCATTTTCGAAGACCCTTTTTGTCTGTCAGTAAAGACGATGGGTACCTCCATAATTTCAAAACCATACTTCCAGGTCGTAAATTTCATTTCAATCTGAAAAGCATAACCCCTCAACTTTATCTTGTCCAGAGGAATGGTTTCCAAAGTATTTCGTCTATAACATTTAAAGCCGGCCGTCGTGTCCATAATCTTCATGCCCGTAACCATGCGCACATATATCGAGGCAAAGTACGACATCAACACCCGTCCCATGGGCCAGTTCACCACATTAACCCCCGATTTATACCTCGAACCAATAGCTAGGTCAGCACCATTTTTACATGCATCGTAGAGTGCTAGCAATTTTTCTGGAGGATGTGAAAAGTCGGCGTCCATCTCAAAAATGTAATCGTATTTTTTTTGTATCCCCCATTTAAAACCAGTCAGGTAGGCCGTTCCCAAGCCAAGTTTTCCCTTACGCTCCACAATATGAAGTTTGCCCTCATATTTTTCCCTTTGTAGCCTTTTAACAATGTCGGCAGTACCATCTGGCGAATTATCTTCAATAATCAGCACATGAAATTCTTTGGGCAAATTGAACACCACATCGAGAATGTCCTCGATGTTCTCTTTCTCGTTGTAGGTAGGAATAATCACTAAACTATCGCTCACGATACTATATTTTATAAGATTAAGCCACGAATATACTAACAACCATAAAATAACATGCTTTTTTAATTAAAAATCTTTCCATGGGCGTTCCCCTCCCTGCTGCATTTCTCCGTTGGGTGTTGGCTGTCGCATCGGGTCGGGCTTTGCGCTTCAATCTTTTTGCTCGTACCTCACAAAAAGGATATCCGCTTCAATCCCTAACGCTAACCAGCCCGCAGTTGGCAGCCTGGAGTCCACAGCCCAAGCCTCTAATCTATTTAATCAGCCCCAAGCCCCAAGCTCCCTGCCCCATGCCCTTCGCCCCAAGCTCCCTGCCACCTGCCATCTGGAGCAAAGCGACATCCCGCCGTCAAAAATTTAATTAGGCGGGAAGCTATC
>JAGXIO010000045.1 GCA_024635555.1 Saccharicrinis sp. | reverse complement strand
TTATTACAGACTATGAAAAAGCTATTTGCGTTTTTTGCAGTTTTCGGAATGATGACTCTTGGAGCATCAACAATTTATGCACAGGACGAAACTGTTGCACAAGATGTAGAAACTGTTGAGGAAGTTGCCAGTCAAGAGGCTGATGTAGAGATGGCTGTAGAAGAAGTAGCTACAGACCAAGCTGAAGCCCCAATGGGGGTTCACAAACAAATCAAAGCTAAATTTATTGAAGGTGGTGCCGCTTTCATGAGCTTTGTACTTTTAGCGTTAATTTTTGGATTGGCGTTATGTATTGAAAGGATCATTTATTTGAACCTTGCATCAACCAATACAAAAAAGCTACTTCAAAACATTGAGAATGCCTTGAACGAAGGTGGTGTTGAAGCTGCAAAAGAAGTTTGCCGTAACACACGGGGTCCTGTTGCTTCTATTTTTTACCAAGGATTAGACCGTGCCGACGAAGGTATTGAGGTAGTTGAGAAATCAGTTATTTCCTACGGATCTGTTCAAATGGGTCTTTTAGAAAAGGGATTAACATGGATTTCTTTGTTTATCGCTCTTGCACCCATGCTTGGGTTTATGGGTACAGTAATTGGTATGATTGACGCCTTTGACAAAATTCAGGCTATGGGCGACATTTCTGCAACTGCTGTAGCAGGTGGTATTAAAGTAGCTCTTATTACTACTGTATCTGGTTTGATCGTGGCTATCATTCTGCAGGTGTTCTACAACTACATCGTTTCTAAAATCGATGGAATTGTTAACACTATGGAAGATGCTTCTATCTCTCTATTAGATATCTTGGTAAAATACAACATGAAAAAATAATAAAACATGACTAAGCTTTCAAAAATATTAAGTTTGGTACTATATGCTTTATTAGCAGTAACAGTGGTGTTAACTATTTTGTATTTCACCGGAGGAGAAGTTCCGGGCGAAGTTTATGCTACACCTGTTTACACTGACTTATTTTTGAACTGGGCAAAATTATTGGTTGCATTAACTGCAATCATAACCGTGCTCTTCGAAATAGTCAATATAGTATTAAATCCAAAAAATGCCGTTCGAAGCCTAATTTCAGCAGGTGTATTAATTGTTATTGCTTTAGTTTCGTACAGCTTAGCAGATGATACAGCCTTAGTGTTGAGTGGCTATGAAGGTGGGGACAACGTTCCTTCAATGCTTAAAATGGCGGGCGCGTTTCTGTATGGTACTTACATTCTCTTAGGAATTGTAATTGTGTCCATATTAGGAACTGAACTATCTAGAATGTTCAAATAAGTAAAAATAATTATGGGAAAAAGAGATGTACCTGAAGTAAACGCTGGCTCTATGGCCGACATAGCGTTCCTTCTACTCATATTCTTCCTTGTTACTACTACCATGGATACGGATTCGGGCTTAATGACGCAATTGCCGCCGCCTGTGCCCATAGATCAGGAACCACCACCACCTATTAAAGACAGAAACGTTTTTACGATTCTTATTAATAGTAAAAACCAACTGTTGGTGAAGGGCAAACCGATGCGGGTAGAAGAACTCAAGGACGCTGCTAAAGAATTTGTTATGAATCCCAATAGGGAGGAAAAAATGCCAGAATTTAAACAAGAGGAGGTTGATTTTTTTGGCCTCTACGAAGTTTCAAAAGGTGTAATTTCTTTACAGAATGACAATGGAACACAATATGCCCGATATTTATTGGTTCAAAACGAACTGCAAAGGGCGTATAGCGAGCTCCGAAATGAATTGGCTCGAAGAAAGTGGAATAAAGATTACGAACAACTGAATGATGATCAACAAAAAGCAATTCGTACAATTTATCCCCAAAGAATTTCGGAGGCAGAACCTAAAAACATAGGGAAAAAACTATAAATATGGCAAGGTTTAGAAAGAAGAAAAGTGGAAACCAACCGGCTATTAATACAGCATCTTTGCCTGACATCGTGTTTATGCTCTTGTTCTTTTTTATGGTATCAACAACCATGAAGGAAGTAACCATGAAGGTTAATATTCAGGCTCCTGAAGCTACGGAATTAGCCAAATTGGAAAAAAAGAGCTTGGTTACTTATATTTATGTAGGTGTGCCAACAAAGCAGTACCAAAAAATGTACGGTACTGAACCACGTATTCAGCTTAACGATGTGTTTGCTACAGTTGGAGATATTCAAAGTTATATCGCACAAGAGCGTGAGGCAATGAAAGAGAATGATCGTCCTAAGATGACTACCTCTATTAAGGCCGACTATGATACCCCAATGGGAATTATAACCGATATTAAGCAAGCGTTGCGTAAAGCTCAAGCACTTAAATTAAACTATTCGGCGCGACAAAAAGTAGAGCGTTAAAAAGTTTACAATACTAATTTTAAAAAAGGGAAATCGTTAAGGTTTCCCTTTTTTTTGCTTTTAAATGTAAAAATTAGGTATGCCCTTACTATCTCTGTACAAGTTTGCCACAAAAGCCCAAGATGCCATAAGAATGCTGGACAACAAAAACATTGAGGCCTCCCTCTTAAATTTGAAATCGCTATTTAAATTTTTAGGGATTAAGATTATCGTGATGTTTGCACTTTATTTTGTGACTATCATCGTGATGATCGTAGGCCTCTCGTTTTTCCAGAGCCATTTTATTCAGATGAGTCAGCAAGGTATGATGTGATGTTGATGTGATGATGTGATGATGTGATGATGTGCTGATGTGATGATGTGCAGATGTGATGATGTGGGGATGTGGGGATATGGTGATGTGGGGATTTGGGGATTTGGGGATGTGAGGATATGAGGATGTGGTGATGATGATTAAACCGCTAAGCTTTTTTGCAGTTAATGCGAACGGAATTAGGCCTTAGTATTTCGTAATGTGTATTTAGTCACGATGCTTTTTTACTTAGGGAAGCTTTGCCTGTTTAGGCATGGCTCCCTTTTTTGCCGGGGAAGGTTTGGAGGTTTAGTCATGGCTTCCTTTTTTGCTTAGGGAAGCTTTACCTGTTTAGGCACGGCTTCCTTTTTGCTTGGGGAAGCTTTGGAGGTTTGTATTTTGCTCCCTTTTTGCTTAGGGAAGCTTTGGAGGTTTGTACACGGCTCCCTTTTGGGGTATGTTCAAAGAGTGTTCGTAATTCTGTGTCACGCTTCAAATCAGAAAAGCCAAAAACGATGCGTATGTGTTGTCCAAAATTTTTATTTGTGTCTACGTCGGATAGTCATTTGTTTTTCTACGAATTGCTCATACAACTCGGTTGTTGAGATAGTCTTTGGAAACCCCTTTTTCTTAAGTCCTGAAGACAGTTTCTTATCTCGCGTCCATAATTTTCCATTCAAGTAATTTGTTAAGGCTACAAATAAAGCGTCATTTTCGTCAATGTCAGCAACTAAAGCAATTGCCTTAAAAATCCTTGTCAGAAATTAAGATTTCATCAACAAATGTAATTCGGTTTGTTATTGATTGAAAAGATTGTCTGAATTGTTGATTGGTAAAGCCAGAAATAGATAGTATTTTGTCTTTATGCTCCTCTATTTCTTCTTTTAATATTCCAACAGTGAAGAATTTGAAGAACTTTGAGCCATTGATAATTAGTTGGCCAATTTTGCCCTGAGAGTTTAGGATTGCACTAAATACAATATTTGAGTCGATGATGATTTTCATTAAAGTTTCCGCTGGTCTTTAATCTTTTTCCAAATGCTTTCATTCACAGTTTTTGAAAGCTCATCAACATCTTTTTGCTTCGCTTTTGTCTTGGCAGTATTTTCCTTATACTCAAGATAATCCAGCATGTTTTGCAGCTCTGTCAAGTCAACATAAGCTGGTAATCTTACCAATATCTCGTCATTTGTCCTTTCAAGTATCATAACAAACCAATTTTTCCAAAGGTACAAAATTCTACTTTGCCAACAGGTATTTGAATAAAATTGTGCCTAACGGCTGACAATATGGCCAGTAAGGGATTGCGGGTGATTACCTGTCACGGTACACAAAAAGTTGAAGCGGGCTACAAACCTTCGCATACCATTGAAACCCTTATTGGCTATATTGTGTGTTACCTGCTGTTATTTTTCATCATAAAATTGTCAATCCATATGCTAATACTCCTAAGAAAAAAAGACCTATCTGATATTTATGACATTTCCATGTCAAGTTTCCTAATATCTTTGATTCTTTCCTTAATTTCTCAAACTTGTCAATTACCCTTAATTCCTTAAAATCATTTTCCGTAATAAATTCGGGTTTTCCAAATATATGCTTTTTGAAAATTGGATAATTCCTTTCATTAGAAATGTCTATTATTCTACTGTCAATAAGTCCTAAAACTCGGTTCTCATTAAATGCCTTCTCCTTATTCTTCACGAGAAATCTCTTTCGTGTAAGAGCAAGATGTCGTGTAATTCTAAAATCAAATAGTCGACTCAGTATAGAAGCAAAGCCAAATCCTATTGAAAAAACAGTTGAGATTGTGCCTATTAAAAATAACGTCAAAATCCAACTAAACTCCGCATCACATGAAAAACTCAAGTGCGGAAATTTATCTCTATGTGTTATGATGTAACCCAAAAAAGCTATTCCAATAGTGGTAAATAAATTAATAGAATAGCCTAATTGGGTTATTGTTTTGTCTGTCCAATTATTACTCCTATTAATGTATTCATCTAATTTTTCTTTGAATTCAGACTCAGTCATTTTTTGCATATTGTCGTTTTTTTATAATAGCAGGTAACTTTTCGATAACCTCATATGTATTGTCGTTATTTCAATTATGTATGAGCCTATTCATGTGCTAAAATAGTATTATTTTAGATCAACAAATCAGCAAATGGATTTTTATTTTACTTAAATATTTATTACTCCGCGTTTGTAAATTTCAGTCGGCTTGGGTGATTTATGCACTAATATTACTTAGCTATAATTACTATAGCGCTTTATGGGAGTGGCATTTGCTATTGTTTCGACATCAGATTACCTTCAGTCATCATTTATAAGCCCCTACAAACTGCAAAAAAATACGTTTTACAAACGCTATCACATGTTTAAGCATGTTATCAAGCGTTGATAAAACGTATTCGATAGTTGTTTTTATTACTAACTAAGCACGAAGATTTAAAATTCTATTTTATCTCTCACGGAAATTTAGGAAACTGGTCAAAATCGGGATCGCGTTTTTCGAGAAAGGCGTTTTTACCTTCCTGTGCTTCCTCCATAAGGTAATACATCAAGGTTGCGTCGCCGGCCATCTCCATGATGCCGTGCTGGCCGTCTAACTCGGCATTGAGCCCGCGCTTAATCATCCTCAGTGCCAGTGGACTGCGTTTCATAATGGTGCGACACCATTCCACGGTGGTATCTTCGAGCTTTTCCAGGGGAACTACTTTATTCACCATGCCCATCCTTTCGGCTTCCTCGGCGGTATATTGTTCACAGAGGAACCATATTTCGCGCGCCTTCTTTTGTCCCACGTGACGAGCCAGATAGGATGAACCAAAGCCGGCATCAAAACTACCTACTTTAGGGCCTGTTTGTCCAAAACGTGCATTCTCGGAAGCGATGGTAAGGTCGCAAACCACGTGCAGTACATGTCCGCCACCAATGGCATAACCATTTACCATGGCTATCACCGGCTTGGGAAGGGAGCGTATTTTTTTGTGCAAATCCAGCACGTTTAATCGAGGTACACCCTGTTCATCAATATATCCGCCCACGCCTTTCACTTTTTGGTCGCCTCCGGAGCAAAATGCTTTATCGCCGGTTCCGGTAATCACTACCACATTGATATCCTGCCGCTCGCGACAAATCTCAAAGGCATCCAGCATTCCCATTATGGTTTCTGGACGAAAGGCATTGTACACCTCCGGTCTGTTTATCGTTACCTTGGCTATTCCCTCAAAAAAATCAAATTTGATGTCGGAATATTCTTTTATGGTTTTCCAGTTATATTTGCTCATATTTTTAGATTAAAATGATTTGCTGATGTGTTGATGTGGTGATTAAAAATTTAGTTCGGAACTCTCTACCTGTTTGCTTGCAAATATTTAAAATAATTGCGCAATATCTTTCCATTTAGTTCGCCTGGAGTAAAAACCTCTAAAAGTGTGGCTTGTCCATTGCTTTCTAGCATTTGCTGATAGGCAGATTTTAACTCTTCCAGATTTGAACAGCTTAAATATTTTAACCCAAAGGCCTTGGCAATATATTTGGCAGATTGCTTATGTTTTGCTTCAAAAAACTCTTCCAACTCGGCCGTTTCTGCTGGGCCGGGGATAAAACGAAATATTCCTCCTCCCCCATTATTTACAACCACCACCTTAAAATTTGGTTTCAAATATTTGTTCCACAATCCGTTTGAATCATAAAAAAAGGACAAATCGCCCGTCACCAACATGCTGGGTTTGCTTTGTACCATGGCTGAACCAACGGCGGTGCTTACACTTCCGTCAATGCCACTTGTACCTCTGTTCGAAAAGGTATCTACCTTAATTTCGTCCTGGAAAAGCTGTGCATAACGTACAGGCGTGCTGTTGGCCAAATGCAAAACAGTACCTTCGGGAATATTTGCGAATATATGTGCCATGGCTTTAAAATCGCTCCATCCCACCTCATTGGCATAAACCAAATGAATCTTTCTGCTTTTCTCGCTTCTTTGTTGCCACATGTGCTGATAGCGACCATCGGCATTGACTACTTTACCGTTAATCTGCTTAAAAAAATCGTGGGGCTTCATTTTTATATTCACCGACAAATGCTGAAAGGTATCTATCACATGATCGTTTAGAGCAATATGCCAATGCGCCTTGGGCGGATAGTCACGTAGTACATTTTTAATCTGCTTACTCACTATTTGACCCCCGAAAGTAATAAGCAAACTTGGTTTAAACGAAGCTGTTTCGTACGCGTTAATGCTAAAAACCTGCCTGTCGATGCACTCTATAAACCTATCCCCTTTTAAATTGGAAGTAGTTTCGGTGAGTACCACGGTATTGGCATTTTTGGATAACTCGACAAGCGAATGATTAAGCTCAGCATCGGGCATCATCACCCCCGTAAGTATCATCACCGATTCCGCAGAGCTCCATTGCTGTGCCAGTTCATTCAACTGTTTTTCGCTGAGTACGGCATCGGGTATTAAGTTCCGGAAAGGTTGTTTCAGTAAAGGGATAGGCAGGGTACGCCCATACAAAGGCTCGCGCAATGGGATGTTTATATGTGCAGGCCCTGCCACCGGATACGCCATTTTTTGAAAAGCTTCGCTAACACTGCGCTCAATGTACCATTGGTCGTCGGGATGGTTTATATTAACTGGCAAATCGCGCTGAAAACGAACGTAATTGGCAAATATGCCCGATTGATTTATGGTTTGCCCATCGGCCTGTCCAACCCATTCCTCTGGTCTGTCGGCTGTTAAAACAAGCAAGGGAATCTCCTGATAAAAAGCTTCGGCAACGGCCGGGGCATAATTGAGTGCTGCGGTACCGCTGGTGCATAAAACAGCCACCGGTCTTTTAAGCTGCTGTGCCATTCCCAAGGCGAAAAATCCAGCGCTACGCTCATCCACAATGGTGTAGCATTTTATTTCGGGTAAAACATTAAACGATAGCGTTAAAGGTGCATTGCGCGAACCCGGTGAAATAACCACTTCTTTAAGCCCTAGTTTAACGCATTGTTGCACTAAAATTTGTACTATCGATTTATCGGATAATGTTTTTGTCATTGTTTATTTAATAGTTATAAGTTGAAAGTTACAAGTTGAAAAAATGCCTTAGCATTACATTCATTTTAACATGGAGATGTAACTTTCATTATACGCAAAATAAAGTAAGTACGACTCCCCGCGGCTCTTAATAACAGATTACTAGAGACTAGCGTAAGAAAGCTTAAGATTACGTTGAGTTTTTGCTAAGTTGGTATTTGCGGGCGATTTACTGTTTCAGATTGCTTGAAAGTTAAGGTCCGCTGCTGACTTTTAAATTACAGTTTCCTCTTCTAGTATCTTTAAACATTGCTGGTCGTAGGAATTAGTATTTTCTCTTTATGTTTCTTTGTAATTCTTTATTTAGATAAATCCGAAACAATTCATCTGTTGTGATGATTTGTTTAAAATCTTTTTTACGAAGCCCATTTATCAATTTTTTATCTCCAGACCATAATCTACATCGCAATTGCAAGGTTAGTCCTACAAATAATAGATCATCAGGATCAATATCTTTTGTCAAATCGTCGGCTTTTTGATAATTGTCAGGATCTATCAATAATTGATTTACAAATTTTATTTTTGATTTTATCAATCCATAAATTCTATCATAATCAGCTTTACTCAATCCACTAATTTTTAATATTTTATCCTCATGTTTGTCAATCTCATTTTTTAATTGATCAATCGATAAGAAGTTAAAATATTTTGAGCCGTTAAGAATTAATTGTCCAATTGGACTATCAGGATTGAGTATCGAACTAAAAACAATATTTGTATCAATAACAAATTTCATGGTTAGATTTTATTAACGTGTCTTTCTAACCTGCTCCATCAATGAATGATTAACTTGTTTTGCTAATTCATCAATATCACTTTGTTTGGCTTTTGATTTAGAAACCAATTCTTTATACTCCAAATAGTCCAACATATCTTGTAAATCGGAAGTATTTGTTTGAGGTGATAATCTCACCAAAATCTCATTATTTTTACGTTCAACTATCATATAATCAATTTTTATCAAAGATAAGAAATTTATAACAATTGTTTCTCAGGTCAATATTACCGACAACTGTGAGGGTAAGAATATTAGCCAACTGAATGGTACTTTCCTGTCAAAATACAAGAAACATGAAGCGGGCAACAACTCTTTAAATTAATACTGTTTTGACTATGGTATTTTTTTTAACTCATAATTTGTACTTCTTCCTCCTGCAGATTCCTTTTGCAGATTTTTTTTATCAGACAATTTAAAAACCATTTAAAATTTATCGTTGCATTAAATGCGTCAAATAAACATTTTATTCGTTGCATGTGGTTACTTCATTTTTGCACACAATATTTACTGTATGATTTGGCAAGAGATAGAGGACTTCATTTATTTTAATTATCAAGAAAGTTTAAGCGGGTTACAAACCTTTAACTTACTATTATTTCGACTATTCGTTTTGTTCATTGTTGACAACTGGCAATATTTATAATTTAATCTTTTTTCCCCAACTATTTAATACTGATATTGGAATCCCAACAGACTCGAACTCACTAAAAACTCTTCTTAATAATCCTAAATATTCATATTTAAGCTCTATATTAAATTTCAGGTCAGTGCCTTTATGTTTAAATTTCAATATGTTTTCGTATCCCGAAGATAAGTACATTATATTTATAGACATTGGTTTGCCTTTATAGCCATTGTATAAAAATTTTATTTCAGAAATATCCTTTATTAAATATGACTCTGTCTTATATTCTATTGCATCCTTACTTATAGTTAAAAAGTCATTGTGTGAATATGGGTTTTTTAAGAATAAAATTCCGATTGCAAACAACGAAAAGGTTAATACAAATAGTTTACCTATTTGATTATTTTCATCATTGGCCATAATGAACAGAATGAGAAACACAACGACTACTATTGCGAATGACACCCAATAAATTTTGCTTAAAATAGATTTATTAAATTCAACTACAGGAAGTTTAATCTTTGTTGTCATATGCCCAACTTAATTTTCTCCAATGTTCATTTCTATATTTCCAATTCATATTCAACTTATTCACTTGTTGAATAACGTGTTAGCGGATAGGCTATTTATCTATTATAAATCATATTCAATTCCTGATAGAAACGCTATATATATAAACCTACCTTCTGTTTGATTTTCATCTTCAGTTCTTATTGAAATTCTATACTTACCAGGTGGTAGCCATAATGGGTCACTTTTTTGAACTATTTGGTGATGTGAGTATGTGAGAATCTGTTCATCAAGATACAAATACGTTTTATCTGCTAAAATCCTGTTATCGTAGATCATAGCAACTTTTGTATTTGTAATCTCCCAAATTTTCCCATTAGGTATTGTTATTACTGTATCCTTTGCAACAAAATTAGATGCCTTATCTGATTTTAACGGAATATAAATCACTCTTGATAACGTTAAATCTTTTTGCGCCATGCAATTCAGTACAATTAAACTGAAAATTATAATAATAATTGTCTTCATCTTGTTATGTATTTAGCGTTATCTACAAGAATTTAATCAAGCTACTTAATATGTTCATTTGCAATTAATCTTATGGTTGTATTCTTAGTTTTATAAATCATTAACTAACGCACTCAATATTCTTTTGGGCTATACTATAATTCTGACTAAGGGTAAAATTTAAATTTTATAAATCATTAATTATCTGCAGTTTTCATTTTTTACGTTCACTTCCGAAATTAAAAGTTTTCTGCTATAGGATAAATTACCCATAGCGTTTAGTATATGCAAAGTAGGCGATTGCGGACTTCAAACTTATCATACTGTTACAAATTAGAAGCGGGCTACAACCCTTTAATATAGGCCTATTGCGCCTATTTTATATATACATTGTTGAGGGTATTGATTTTATTAGGATTAATCTCTACTACCTTTCCATCCTTAGAAACTATAATTGGAGTTTTCTTATACTTTTTAAATTCAATCAATTTTCTATACGCTCTTTCAAGTCCCTCTATTATTTTATCACTATTGTCCATGTCAATTTGATTTATAAGTTCTTAATAAATTATTCCACTGATCAACATTTTTCAAAAGCGAAATCTTGTCCTTTTGTAATTAATTTATTAATCTTTTCAAGCATAAGTCTGCCTGCTTGAATTGCCGCTGATTCAGGATGAAACGGTGAAAGTCCTTTTGCAATTTCATCAGCGTTTACAAATTCATCACAATCCAATATCTCTGGAAGAATCGTATAAGAAGCTGTTGTTTTTCCTGCTCCATTGCAACCTGATATGATAAATAGTCTTTTCAAATTATTCTATTTTTCACGAATTTACTTCTTTTGCTTGTTTGGTACTAATTGTGGTCGTTTTTTTACATTACCCATAACTTCGATATATGCATAATAAGTAACCTTAACTTGATATTTGTGGCAATCTATTCTCCAGGCTTTTAAAAGGTTAAAACATAAGCATTACTTTTCAACAATTCATTATAACTTAAACGCTATCTATTTTTTGCGTTATTTGCATCCAAATTTTAAGCTTTCCGAATCCCCTTCACCTGTTTTATCACGCTACACAAGGTTTGTGCTTTCAGTTCGGTTTCGTGCCATTCTTTTTCGGCTTCTGAGCCAGAGGTTATACCGCCACCCAGATAAAGGTCGGCTCCATCCTGCACAAATTTCATGCTCCGGATGTTTACGAAAAGTCTTATGTCGTTTGGCCGTATCCGACCCAAAAAGCCAGCATAAAAGGTGCGCTTGTGCTGTTCTACTTCCTCAATTACTTGCATAGATTCCTCTTTGGGCAATCCACACACGGCCGGCGTAGGGTGCAAATCCTTAATAAAACTGCCGAGCCTGTTTGCAATTTGCTCCGTACCAAAACCATATTGCGTTTTTAGGTGCAGCATCTTTCCAGCTACCACCGTAACCGGCCCTTTTACCACCGCGTTGCGGATGTTGTATTTAGTAAGCACACTCGTTACAAAATCGCTTACCATTTGATGCTCATCGCGCTCTTTGTTTCCCCACGTGTTATCTTCGCCCGTGCTCTTTCTAGTGCCGGCCAGCGAAACGGCTGTTGCCACACCTTGCACTGCTTTAAATAGCAACTCGGGGCTAGCACCTGTCCACAAGCCCGATTGAGGCGTATAAACCATAAAAGTGTATGCCTTGGGGTATTCCTCGCATAGCTTATAAAAAAAGCTGCCCGCAAATTCAGTAGTTACCCCACTCAAATGTTTTATCCGCGACAGAATGGCTTTTGAAATCCTCCTGCTGACAATCTCAGCGTACATTTTTTTAAACTGTGTTTTGTAATCGGCATGGCTGGTGCAGAAAGCCGGCTTCTGGACTTGTTCAATGGCCGGTTTTATCTTTTTTATCTGCTCAAATATGGATACGTCCACATCCTCTGCAATCACAAAATCACTTATTAAACACGTTATTTTTTGTTGTGATAACGAAAATGGAGCCATCGCAAACATATCCACATTTGCTTTAAACACCTCATCCACATCCATTTGTTTTACAGTTTTAGAAACTATTAAAACAGTTTTGGCAATTTTGGGTAGCTGGTAAATAGCAAATGGTATTTTTTGCTCTAGGCAATAATCTAAAATATGCGACTGGCTTACATTTTCCACAGCTTAACTTTCAATTTCGTAATAAAGAGTGTAATAGTTCAATCCTTTCTTTTGGTCGTAACCACGCTCTACATAATCGCGGCGTCCGTGAATGTATACATGAAAATTTTTATCGAGCTTTAAGATGGATTTAAAGATGCTCTTTTGCCCTTTTACTGCACTTTTCGAAATATCGAACTCTTCCATTAAGGGTATGCTAGATTCCTGTTGATAGTTTTGCTTATAATCTTTAAAAGCATCTATAATTTCTGGCTGACCAATCACCTCGTGCTCAAAGTTGGCTTCATTAAAATTATCCTTGCTACTAAAAAAATCCATCGACTTGTTGAGCATATCTATTTGGTCGGCACGTGGCACTTCATTCTCTTTGTTATAAACATCGTTTACAAAGCCACGGCACATTTCCATATAATTGCGGGTAAAGTAATAATTATCTTCGCGGGGCTGAAGACCTAAAAAATCATCTATCCAAAAACGAGCCTCATTACCTTTATTTATGCTGTCGATGGAACAGATTTTATAACCCTGCTCTTTTTCTGTATTGAAGATAAGACAACCTTTATCGAGCTTTTTAATATTGATACCTTCCTGTGTTCCCAGCTCAAAATTCTGGTCGTTTAAATATACCTTTAAAAAAGTCTCCTTGTTCTCCGATTTGAATATACCGATGGCATTAACCAACTCACCATCAACTACCACATTACTAAACATGGCCATATAAAATTCGCCTCCCTTAATTTTTGGATGGTTGGAATTTTCGTACAAAAGCTCGGTAATACGAATGGATGCGTCGTAAAAACCCGATGCATTGTCGAAAAGTGTACTACTGATGGTGTAAACCTCATTTTTGTTAATATCCTCGTTATGCCAGAAGTTATAGTAGGCATCCTCCTTAAAAGGCCTAAAAAAATAGCCCAGTAAAACATCGGCCACCATTTCGTCGTTTTGTAGATGCATTATATCCTTTGAAAAGCGCATCGGCTGGGCCTCGGCTCTGCATCCTACTTGGTGTACCACCATTTTATCGATGATAGCTTGCGAAAAATCAATCATTTTTTATCCTTTAGCTTAAACAGCTACAAATATAATAATCTGATTGCTTGTTCTACACTATTTTTAAAAATGAGTGATAGTACTAAGGTCTAATATGAGTGTAATGTTAAAATTGATGCAAGTTGAACCCTTGTCAGGGCTCTATGCAACGCGGCTAATATTCCAAGGGTTTCGCCCGTGGCTATTCAAATTCAACCACTTCGTGGCTGATAAAAACACCTCCGATACGATGGAGCATATTCTGTATGACTGCCTGTCGGTGTACATAGACTCAACCTTTGATTTACATTATTTAATTAATCATTGGTTACCCATGAGTAGAATGAACTGTACTTAAATCAATGGGATTCAAATCCTTCTCATTTTAATTATTCGACATTTTCAACTCTTCTATCTGCTTTGCTATTTCATTAGCTTCCACAAATTTACTATCACTCAACATGCGATTAACTTTAGATAGCTTATGCGATTCGGCGAGCAACTTGCGGTACTGGTCATCCAGTTTCTCAATCTTTGTTTTTTTCTTAAATAAGTTGAACATAGCGTTATTTTTATATTAGTTTACTTGTGAATATTTTTTGCGTTTCTATGAATTGTTAGGATGTTTATTTAATTACCGAATAGCCTCCGTCAACGTGCAATATCTGACCGGTAACCCAGGAGGATTTAGATGATAATAAATAAGCCGCTGCTTCGGCTATATCTTTAGGATGACCCACTTTTTTCAGTGGATTACTTTTAATTTGAGCCTCTGTTTTTTGCGGTGTATTTAAAAACTTACTGGCCAGCGGGGTATCGGTAAGCGAGGGGGCAACCGCATTCACCCTTATATTTGGAGCCAGCTCTGCAGCTAGGGATCTAGTTAACCCTTCGATGGCACCTTTCGACATAGCCACTTGCGAATGAAAATTGAACCCATTTTGAACGGCAATAGTCGAAAACAAAACTATGGATGCTCCATCTTCCGACAGTCTTGGCAATAATTGTTGTATTATTTTTGCAGCTCCTAAAACCTGCAATTTATAGTCGTTTAAAAAATCCTCTTCGGTAAAACGTTTAAAAGGCTTTAAATTTATGCTGCCCGGGCAATAGACTAAGCCATCAATTATTTGGGGCAAGGTATCTAAATTGAGAATATCGTTCAACACATCAAATTTTTGATACATCACGTTTTCGCTATCTTCCACTCTATTTTGATGGTAGGTAGCGTAAACTTTGTCACCGGAGACTTCAAGTATATGAACAAGTTCCTTACCGATACCGGACGAACCGCCTATGATTAAATAGTTTTTCATAGTCTGCTTTTTGTGTAATCTTTTCAATTAAAAGATAAACACAACAGGACGCTTATTGTTTTGCAAAACCCTAACCAACAAGCGTTGTTTGGTTCTATAACACAAAACAGAAAAGAGAGGAATGCTTAATACTTAGCGAAGCCTTATTTTTTTTAAACCAACCAAGATACAGTTACGGCAAGATATTGTACTCACCAGTTGACATTTGCATGGTGTCTATAGTCAACAGGTGAGAAAGAGCAGGAGATTCTGATTAGTGACCGATGGAAAAACCCGATATGTTGATGCCCATTAACAATTCATGTTTATTTTGACGAGGCTCAAGTAGTCGGGCATATCGATAGCCTACATTAATCGGAAACATAAACCTGAAAGCATGCACTTCGGCCAGCATCTCAAAACCTGTAGCGCTAAAGCTGCGGTCTATTTCAAAAGTGCCGCCCATCTTATAGTTAAAAGCTTCGCTAGTTTTGGAGTAATCGTAAAATAGATTGGTGGTTATGCGCTTTAAATAAAATATGCCCGGTAGGTTCAGGTCGGGGTTGCAAAGTGGGAAAATATAATCGCCCCTAAAAGAGTACATTTTATCATTGGGGACATTATTATAGCCCCTTGGCAGACTGAAGTAATCGCCCTGCTTGCGATAATATATCATTTCCTCATTCTGAAGCTTTTCGCCCATTGTTTTATACTGATAATTATTTTCTAATCGGATGGAATGATGTTTAAGCAAACCCGGAAAATACAGTCGGGAATGCAAGCCCAAGATACTCCCCGCATCGATATTTCCAAATGGTGTATTTTGGCAGAGAACCTCGGCCACCTGCCCCCATCGTGTAGTCACATCGCGTTGCGTGCGACGCAGCAGGTGATGAAAATATAAGGAATATTCAAGGGCTTGGTAATTTGCATCGGGTACTTGTATCATGCCCTTCTCGGTTATTTTAAGCATTTGGTTATCCAAGGTATATTTGGTAAGCTCAACTGAGTAGCCACTGCGCTGCACAGTTGAATACTTGATACGGGGCTGTAAAAAAGTATGGTATTTTCCGCGGGTGATATTAAACGACACCGATACATCGAGATTTATCTCGGTGTGAATTCTTTTTTGATTAGCACTGTACGAAAAAGTATCCGTACTACTCACGTAAATATTAGCAGGATCGTATATAATTCTATCGTCGCCATGTTTTACTTCGAGCTGAAAAACCGGATACCAAGCTTGATATTTAAAATTGAAATAATATTTTTCGCGACTTTTTTGCGAATCGGCATTATAGCCTAATGAAGCGCTCGCTGTTCCCAACAAGTTTTGCGACATGAGGCTTATTCCAGGCGTAAACTCCCGATCATCGATATTTACAAACGCGGGTGCCCAACTGTGCACATTAATCAAATTCCATTTCGAATACTTTTTGACTTTGTAATCTGCAATAGTATCCAGCGAGGCAAAATCAGGCTTTTGGATCTCTTGAGCAGCAATTTTCTCATGTAATTTAATAGAATGATCATCAACTTCAACTAACGATTTATTGAGCCAATTATCCTCTGTGGCCTGCACCAACTGATAGCCATCGGCGGTATAATTGCTGTAAACAAGCTGACCATTGACAACTATTGCTCCTTTAGCACCAAACGTAGATTGTGTGAGCTGCTTTATCTCTCCATTCTTCACCGAATAAATTTCATCCGTTCCACTAAATCCAGCTGTAAAAATAATCTCCTCGTCCTTGCCCCATTTGGGTAGTTCTATATGGATAAAGGTAGGTTCAACAATTTGCTGCCATCTAGCCTTAGCATCTTCAATACCCACGTGTAAAACTACAATTTCTTTGCCGGCAGGCGATAAGGAAACGCAAACTAACTTTGTACCATCGTGATTCCAGGCTGGGGTAAAAAGGTAATTGTTGTTGGCGTGCTCAAATTCTTTCAATACTGCACCGGTTGCGTTATCCAAAATAACTAAACGATAATTGTTTTGGTTATCCACGCTAATGACGGCTATTCGCTTACCATCAGGACTTAAAGCTGGTGAAAAATAACGCGATTTATAGGTTATTTTACTTAGGGTTTTTGTGGGGAGATGATAAGTTTTAATTACAGAATACATCCTATTTTCCCATCGCAGATCCGGCTCAAGCTCGGCCCAGCAAATGGTTTGGTTGGCGTAGGAAAAAGGTTCTTTATTTCGACTTCCGGGAACAAAGAGCGTACGATGAACACCATCGTTGTTTACAAACACAAAACGACTTATTTCGCCGGGGCCGGATAACTCGGCTACAAATCCCTTATCACCCATAGCCACCGGATAAAGATAGTTATAATAGGCTTTGTTGGGCTTGGTGATTTCTGTAAATTCACTTTTTGCGGTGGCACTGTCCTGTTGTTCCCAATTTTGTTTTAAGTCTGAAAAAACAGATTTGTACAAACGGGTTTTATTGATACCGCTCACTTTTTTTTGACCTTGATTAAATGGGGTTATCCCTAAAGGATTACGACCTGTATTTTCAAGAGCCTTTTCCCAAATGGCTGCTCCATATTTAGCGCGAGCCCCAGCCACAAACAGATAACCCATTTGGTAATGATCTGGCACCTCATCCTTATAGGAACCAAACATGGCTTTCTCGTAGGGATAAATTCTCTTTTCCATTATCTGGGCACGCATTTCTTGCTCAAAACCGGGCATTCTGCCACGTCCTATTTCTGTTAATGCTGTTTCGGCTACCACCGCGTCACCCTCTAAAAACCATAGGGGTACGTACAGTCCAAGCACCGCTCCTACTGCTTGTTCACCTAATATAAAAGTGAGTATTTTAGTGAAACCCGTGTTCAGTTTATCTAACTGCACCACATGCCGGAACTCGTGCAGGACCAATTGCTGCAACCAATCTTGTGCATAAATATTTTGGTTGGGATTGTTATACAACTCTATCCTCTTTGGAGCCCAGCTTACAAAACCATTGGAATAGGCTGTTTCGCTATGTATCAGCACACTAATTTTTCGAGGTTGATGATTTAAGGATGCTCCACCTGATTTATAGATTTCCTCAAAAACTTTGGCCAAATACTGCCCTTTTTGCTTAAACGTATCAGGAAACACCAGTTTAAAATTCTCGGTCTCTATCTTGTTCCACTTTATACCCGATGGATCTGCGCCGGAGTTATAGTATTGCGCGGGTAAAACATGTACAAATAATAGAAAAACAAATAGAAGCAAAGGCCTTTTGTCGGTGAAAATTAAAATCTTTTGCAGTGACCTCACGAGAGATATTTTTAAACTTGGATGTCTGAAATTTATTACAACTTGTAAATAACGGAAAAATAATGGAAACTAAACAAACCCAATAGCGGGTCTTATCAAAAATGAAACGGAATAATCCTTGAAAAACTGTACTTTTGACCTTTTATTTCAACTCTTAATATTATCGGATTTTGTGAGCTATTGCCGTTCCAGTATCGGCAATTCCAATTTCAAGTTTAAAAATAATGGAAAAAACAATTATATATCAGGTCTTTACACGCTTATTTGGCAACAAAAACCGCACAAATAAAGTGAACGGAACACTGCTCGAAAATGGCTGTGGTAAAATGAACGATTTTAATGCCAAGTCCTTATCCGAGATAAAAAAATTAGGAGCCACCCACATTTGGTACACAGGCATCATTGAACATGCCTTAGCTACCGACTACAGCCAATACGGCATAAGCAAAGATTACCCTGAGGTGGTTAAAGGTAAAGCCGGCTCGCCGTATGCCATAAAAGATTATTACGATGTTAATCCCGATTTAGCCGTGGATGTGAATAATCGCATCAAGGAATTCGAAGATTTGGTAGAACGCAGTCACCTAGAAAATTTAAAGGTTATTATCGACTTTGTACCCAACCACGTGGCTCGAAATTACATATCGCATGCTAAACCGGATAGTGTTAAAGATTTGGGAGAGGATGACAATATTGATATTAACTTTGACAGAAACAACAACTTTTACTACCTCCCCGGGCAAGTCTTTGATGGTCCTGTAACGCCACAGGGTACTGAACACCTCATTGAGAATCCCGCCAAAGTTACGGGTAACGATTGCCTCTCGGCCAAACCCGGAATTAACGATTGGTACGAAACAGTAAAGATAAATTATGGGGTAGATATATTTAATCATCGTACTCAATACTTTGATCCTATCCCGGATACTTGGGGAAAGATGTTAGCCATCCTGCTGTATTGGGCGTCGAAGGAGGTGGACGGCTTTAGATGCGATATGGCCGAAATGGTGCCTGTGGAATTTTGGAACTGGGTGATACCCAAAGTAAAGGAACAGCATCCACATGTTATTTTTATAGCTGAAATATATAATCCCGATGTGTACCGCCAGTACATTACTTTTGGTGGCTTCGATTATTTGTACGATAAAGTAGGCATGTACGACACGCTCAAGGCCATTGTTCAAGGCCATGAGCAACCTACCGCCATCTCACGTGCATGGGATAGGATAAACGGCATTCACAAACATATGCTCTTCTTTTTAGAAAACCATGACGAACAAAGGATAGCCTCACCATTTTATGCCGGAGATGCACAAAAAGCCCTTCCCGCAATGGTTATTTCAGGTGCTATTTACTCCAATCCCCTAATGCTTTATTTTGGACAGGAACTGGGAGAATCCGGCATGGACAAAGAGGGGTTTAGCGGCCAGGATGGTAGAACAAGTATTTTTGATTACTGGGGAGTCAAACTTTTTCAGGATTGGGCCAACGATGGTTTATATGATGGAGCCAAACTAAGCAACAAAGCCCGCCAACTGCGAAAGTGGTACCAGAAGTTTTTGCACATCCTACAAAACAATGAAGTTATACAACTAGGTAATTTTTACGATTTGATGTGGTGCAACGAGGATAATAGCAACTTCGACAATTCTAAACTCTTTGCCTTTTTACGATATACCAAAAACAAAATATTGCTGATAATTGTAAATTTTTCGGACGAAAAAATAACTGGCAGGATAAAAATACCTGCTCATGCTTTTTTTACCATGGCTGTCGAAAGCAAAAAATACTTTAAAGGCAATGATATCCTTGGTGGCAAAAACAAAATCAGTTTTCCGCAGGATGTAGCCATTACCAATGGGTTAGGTTTTGAAATTGACGGGTATGGGGGTAGTATTTATGAGTTGGGGTGAAAAAAGACAGCCCCAATCCCCACTACGCTCTAGCGGTACTTTCTCCCAAATGGGGAAAGGGGCACTGTTTCTGTGCGCAGGAAAGCCCCTATCCCCACTACTTCGTAGTGGTACTTTCCCCGAAATGGGGAAAGGGGCACTGATTCGGTGCGCAAAAGCATTTTCTCAAAGAATGAAGAACTATCCCGACCAGCTTTATTTATATACAATATAAATAGCATTGCTAAACTGTGGCTCTCTTTTAATTGTGCTACAAATGAGTTAACTTATTAGGGTATTTGTCTAACCTATTTATCCGGAGGAACAGCTTTATGTCAAAAGTAGATTTAGCAGTAAAAATTTCATTGGACGACTCTCAATTCGTTCAAGTTGGAGATCATATCTATACCATGTTGGAATGTATCTCCAACGATGAGCAAAGCATCCATTTTATTGGTGAAAAGTGTCTTAACCTACTCAAAAGCTTTGAAGGTAGGTTAACGAACAAAATCATTAAAGAGTGGCTCGTATTATCCAGAGCCTTGGATCAAACATGCAGTTACAGCAACCGCTGGGATGACAGTAAGATTATTGAGCAACTCATTCAAGGCGAGGAGCATCCCGTATCGTGGTACGTGCACAATTGTTGTGTGGCAGAATAGCAGAAAAGCCCCTATCCCCGCTACTTTGTAGCGGTACTTTCCCCCAAATGGGGAAAGAGGCACTGATTCGGTGCGCAAAAACATTTTCTCAAAGAATGAAGAACTATTCCGAAGGAAGGATGATTTTGGAAGATAAACACGAATAGTCCAACCTATAATGCTCGTTATCAAAATCTTGATACCTGATACTTTTATCTTAATTCCTGATACCTTGAAACTTTTAACTTTCAACTTTTAACTTGAAACTTGAAACTTTTAACTCGAAACTTCTTCACTGGCTCCTATTGTACCTTTAGCCAATTGCAGTACAGTAATTTCGGGCGGCATGCCAATGCGGGCAGGCAAACCTAAAAAGCCCAAGCCCCTATTTACGTATAGATATTGGTTTTTATGCTGATATAATCCGTCCCAGCGCTTAAACTTAAATTTTGCAGGACTCCATTTAAATCCTTTCCAATCGATACCCATTTGCATTCCATGCGTATGACCAGCCAGCGTTAGGTCGTATGATGTTTTATCAGTCACTTCGGCATCCCAGTGATCTGGATCGTGCGAAAGCAATATTTTAAACGGATGATTTTCGGTACCGACCATGGCTTTTTTTAGATTGCCATATTGTGGAAAGGGCGGCTGACCCCAGTTTTCTAATCCGGTAAGGGCTATTTCCTGACCGTTAATACCGATAGCAACAGATTGATCCCTCAGCAACCTAAAACCGAATTTTTTATGTGCATTCACAATTCCTCTGAAGTTATCTTCTTTTTCCTGCGGAGTTTTCCAATCGGTATAATCGCCATAATCGTGATTTCCCAGGATTGAAAACTTACCATATTTAGACTTTAAACTGTTAAATACTTTGTCCCAGCCCAATGTCTCCTCATAAAAATTATTGACCAAATCGCCCGTAAAAAATATAACATCGGCATGTTCATTATTAATAATATCCACAATACCCTCTAACTTATGGAAGTTACTGGCAAACGAACCTAAATGTATATCAGAAATATGTATGATTTTGAATCCTTCAAAAGCTGAGGGAAGATTGGGGAAAGTTAGTTTTTGATGCTTCGTAAAAAAATTGAATCGTCCCTTATGCATACCAAATAAAAGCGATATAAACGGTGCCGTGGCGATGATTATACCTACTTGGCTCATAAACTTTCTTCGGCTTATCTTGGGATATCGAATGGTAGTTTGCTCCTTGGAGTATTTTTTGTTTTTGAAAGTCTCCGCAAGTCTAACCACGAGTAAAAAAACAAAATAATAGAGCAGGAAAAATACTTTGGGTACGTAGATCAGCGCAAACACAATATTAGCCGACATGAACCAAATGTAAAATTCGGGCGTTGATGCCGATCGTATTTGCGTGGCAAAATACAGATAGATAAGAACTTCGAGGACAGGAACAAGCCCTAAAAATATAATTGCGAACCACTTGGTAATTTTGCTTTGTTTATCGGCATACTCTCTTCTCCAAACCAAAAAACCCAACAAATCAACAATGACCACAAAAGTCAAAATAAACAAAAAAGCAATAATCGTTATCTTCATTTCAACATTTAATTACCTTGCAATAGCGCAAAATAATGCATCTACATCACGGCTCAAATTTACGCAATAATCTACTAATTGTTTCATTAACAAAGGTTAAAAACAAAAAAGCTCCACAGCCAAATACCGCGAAGCTTTCTTTTCAATACACTAAAACCAAAAGTTTTACTTGGTTGATAAAACAAATCAAACTCTATTTAGTGCATCTACGAAAACTCTAAGTTTAATAAATTCTCCTTCGTGATTACCCCTAACCCCTAAAGGGGGAATTAGTTCTCTCCTAAATTCCGGTTCTCCCTTAAGAGCCTGTCCCGCAGCATTGCGGGAGAGTTAGAGGGTTTTGAAAAAGAATTATTGTCTTTTCTTATAACTCTATTTATCCGCACCCTTAACTTCAACAACCAAAGGGTTATTGATTTTCTGAGCAAAAGAAGTCAGGTTATTTTCCCAATCCTGTTTATCTTTAAATTGTTTGCTTCCGCTCCATGCAAAACCGGCGTAATATTCTACCTTTCCATCAATCACTTTAAGGTGAACCAGCAAATGGCTTTTATCCTTAACTTCAGAAACCACCTTAGTATAACCTGCAAAATATTTGGGATCAACAACAATGGAAGTACCCAGTTCTTCGCCAAAATGAGGCGCCCAATAACTGGCCCAAACCGCGTTTTCATCAACAGATATCTCGCCTAAATTATCATGTAGTGTTATACCCGTTGTCAAGGTGTCGGTTCCATCTACATCAATAACAAACTTGGTAAAGTTGCTTCCCAAATCAATAGAAACCGTTTTCATTTCCTGAATTGTCATGTCGCCGGCTTGATAGGGTTCATATTCTAGCTCAAACTCCGACTTTATGGGGCCGTTGGTCAGCACATGATAATCGGTATAATTAACGTGTAAGTATAATTCCCCGTCGCTCATTACACCTGTACCTCCAGTTCCTGTGCTGGGACCAACATGGTAATTATCTAAACCTTCGCCATGGTCGATATGATAATAGCCACCGCTTTCTGTATTGCCTTTGTACCATTTGTCGATAATGGAGTAATCCACCTTTTTCAGCCAGCAATCCACACCACCTGAAAGAGTACCACCCTTTATGCCGTCCGCAACCATTTGTTGTGCAACCGGGCCATATACACGAAAAGCCACGCGGTCGTTTTCCCAGGTAAAATCATCGGTGCGTTCAGGAACAAAACGGGCGAAAGTCTTTACCTCGGTAGGTTGTATCTCCGTTTTTCCTTTTTGTACCACAAAACTTTTACTTTCGTTTGCTTTTAGTGCTGTCTGAAAAATTACGGCTTCAAAAATACTGTCACCATCCATATCTAACAGTTGGCTCCTAACCTCGTTGCCTGTGGCCACATCCTTAACTATAATATCCGATGAGGATGAACTCAAGGAACCTAATTGCACTTCTACGGTTTCGTCACCGCGATCAATGGCCAAGGGATTGTCCACTTTAACTGAAATTGTTTTTTCACTCGTTTGGCAGGCAGCCAAGAGTGCTACAACTGCCACTGCCGAAGATATTTTCAAAAATAAACGCATATACATAGGGGTTTTAAGTGTTGTTTTAAATGTCGTTTTCACCTTTAACATAACCGAAGTTGGCCAAGATACCACCGTCAACGTATAGAATATGTCCATTTACAAAGTTGGCGGCAGGCGAAGCCAAGAACAAACAAGCATTACCCACATCTTCGGGCTCGCCCCATCGTCCGGCTGGTGTACGCATCATCACTAGGTCGTTAAACGGATGTCCATTCTCACGTATTGGTGCTGTTTGCGAAGTCGCGATATACCCTGGTCCTATGCCATTGATCTGAAGGTTATATTTTGCCCATTCACAAGTCATATTTTCGGTAAGTAGCTTTAAACCACCTTTGGCCGCGGCATAAGCCGACACGTTCTGGCGACCGTAAACACTCATCATAGAGCACATGTTTATTATTTTACCTTGGCGACGTTCTATCATGCCGGGTGCTACCCGTTTGGCAACAATTAAAGGAGCTACTAAATCCACATTAAGTACTTGCTCAAACTGTTTGATACCCATCTCCAAAATGGGCACACGAATGATAATACCAGCGTTATTTACCAAAATATCAATGGGACCCACTTCTTTCTCAATCTGGCTTACGCCTTTATCTACATCTTCTTCGCTGGTAACATTAAAATTAACAGTGTAAACATCAATGCCGTCTTTGGCATATTCGGCCTTACACTCTTTCAATTTCTCGTCGTTAATGTCGTTAACGCAAAGTTTTGCACCGGCTTTGGCCAATACTTTACCACATGCCATTCCAATGCCGTGTGTTCCACCGGTTACCAGTGCCACTTTTCCCTTTAAACTGAATAATTCGTTAATCATTTTTTAGAATTTAGATAATAATTTGATATTCTATTTAACAGCTGCGCTGTTTTTTTAATTTGTCCTCGAATTTCACTAATTACACGAATTTTTATTTTTCGTGTAATTAGTGGATGAAAAAAGAAGATTACGTAGTGATCCTTTTTATTCCGTAAAAGCCTATTTTAATTCGTTTGGTTGACGAACATCCATATCGGAATAGTCTAGGTTTTCACCAGCCATACCCCAAATAAAAATATAGTTAGATGTACCGGCTGCACTGTGGATGCTCCATGATGGAGAAAGTACTGCCTGCTCGTTTTGCATCCAGATATGACGTGTTTCGTCTGGCTGCCCCATAAAATGGCAAACGGCTTGTTTTTCGGGTACTTGAAAGTAAAAATAAGCTTCCATTCGTCGGTTGTGTGTATGTGCTGGCATAGTGTTCCATACGCTTCCCGGCTTTAGCTCGGTCATGCCCATTTGCAACTGACAGGTCTCCACAACTTCTTTTATCAATAGCTGATTTATCTGACGCTCATTGGATGTCTCCATACTTCCCAACTGCAACACGTTAGCCTCGGCCAATGTAACATGGCGCGAAGGCAATTCTTTGTGTGCAGGTGCTGAATTGATGTAAAAATGTGCAGGCTTGGATGAATCGGTGGACTCAAAAACCACCTCTTTAATTCCCCTGCCCAGGTACAAAGCTTCTTTAAACTTAAGCACATACGCTTTTCCATCGGCAATTACTTTTCCTTCGCCACCTACGTTGATGATGCCCATCTCGCGGCGTTCTAAAAAATAATTTGCTTTTAACTCATCATGTGCATCCAACTTAATAGCTTTATTTGTTGGCACGGCACCACCTACGATGTAACGATCGTAAAAAGAATAAACAAGGCTCAACTCTCCGGGAACCATTACTTTTTCCATCAAAAACTCTTTACGAATACGAGTGGTATCGTAACTCTTCATATCCTCGGGATGAACCGCGTATCTTACTTCAAAATTCATAGTTTTGCTTTTTATATGTTAATATTGTGATTTAATTCCCCGGGTTAAAACCCGGGGCTATTTATATTTTACCCCGCTGGGGTAGCTTTGCAATGCAGCCAAAAAACTCACAACCACTTTCCTAATATTTCTATTGTATTTCCCTTTTTCATTAGCCTCTCCACGACGAATCCCGGACTATCAGACGGGTAGAAATCGTCTCTATCTCCTGATCATACTTTCCTTCCATGTTTTTTATCATGGCTGTAGCCACGCGCACACCCATTTCAAAAGCATTTTGCTCTACGGTGGTAAGGGTGGGATGTATGAGTTCTGAAAAAGGCTCATTGGCAAATCCTACCACACCAAATTCATCCGGCACCTTTATCCCCATTTCTTTTAATCCATCCAAAACCCCAAGAGCTGCGTAATCTCCTGCACAAAAAACCGCATCGGGTTTGTTTTCTTCTTTTAGTGCATTCACAATTGCATTGTAACCTGCTTCGCGGGTAATGGTATCCTTATATACAAAAGACTCGTTTATTTTCAAACCCGATTCGCTCATCGCTTTGGCATAACCTCTGTAGCGTTCACCATAAGCATTAAGGCTCAAAGTTCCGGTAAAATGACCAATTTCCTTATATCCGCTTTTTATTAAATGTTTGGTGGCCAAATATGCTCCGGTAAAATTATCGTTTATCACCTTTGAGCTTTTAATATCAGGATTAATACGATCGAATTGTACCAGCGGAACGCCACGATCTATCGCTCTCTGAATATGCTCATAGCTTTGAGTCTGAACCGAAAGTGAAATAATAATGCCACCTACATGATTGGCCAAAAGCATATCAACTGCCTTTTGTTCTTTTGCTAGGTTCTCTCCACTTTGAGTTATCAACAAAGTATAACCTGTCGGATTCAATATTTCCTCCACCCCACTAATCACATTACTAAAAAAATGACGGTTGATACGAGGAACAATCATACCGATGGTGCCACTGGTACCTTTGCGCAACGACGACGCAAGTACATTTTGTTGATATCCCAATTCTTTGGACTTAGCCAACACCAACTCACGGGTTCTAAGGCTTACCCTAGTATTCCCGGCCAAGGCACGCGAAACTGTTGATGCCGTAACACCTAAATTTTTAGCTATATCGTTTATCGTAATCCTCTTCATTTTTTCAATCTGAATACAAAAATACAAACGTTTGCACAAAATACAACATTTTAATCACTTTATTTTATTTTTAACCGTCTTTTAATACGTAACTATTTATATTACTTCACAGAAGCAATATATTCTCACACTTACCTTTTACTGTTTAAAAATATAGACTAAGAAGATGTTAATACATTGCTTTATTTGTGATTATTCAATCTTTTAAATATTTATTATTAAGCAATTAGGTTAGAATAAATAGTTTTTGTATTATTTCTCACCCAATAATACAATTTCAAGTTGAAAAATTTGGAAATCAAAAAAAAGTAAGTACTTTCGTGTTCGTTAACGGAAATGACCACAATAACACAAAAATGATGGTAAAAAAACATTTTATTCACAACGATTTTGCATTAGAAAACGATACAGCAAGTGAGCTGTACCACAATTATTCAGCTCATCAAGCTATTATTGATTTCCATTGCCATTTAGATCCCAAAGCCATTGCCGAGGATTACAAGTACGACAACCTTGGCGATATGTGGCTGGGCGGCGATCATTATAAATGGCGCGCGATGCGAATTAATGGCATCAACGAAAAATTTATCACGGGCGACTCCACAGATAAGGAAAAATTTATGAAATGGGCACAAACAGTTCCCAATACTGTGGCTAACCCACTTTATCATTGGACCCACCTTGAATTGGCTCGTTGTTTTAATATTAACGAGTTGTTATCGCCCGCAACAGCCGAAAAAATATATAACGATACGGCAGAAATGCTCAAGTCGCCGGAGTTCAGCACCAAAAACTTTATCAAACGGATGAATGTGGAGATGATCGGAACCACCGACGATCCCGCCGATTCGTTGGAATACCATCAGAAATTAATTGATGATGGATTTGAAGTTAAAGTACTCCCATCATTTAGGGCCGATGCCGTTTTAAAAACGGAAAATGCCGCTTCTTTCATAAGTTATATTGAAAAATTAGGCAAAGTAGCCAACATCTCTATTAGTACCTATGCGCAATTAATCAGTGCGTTGGACAGCAGGCATGCATTTTTCCATAGTATGGGTGCACGTATTTCGGATAGTGGCCCCGACCGATTTTTCTATGCGCCTTATACCGATGCCGAAGTTTCGGGCATATTTACTAAGCTGATGGAAGGTAAAACCATCACAACCGAAGAAAAAGAAAAATATAACACGGCAGTAATGGCCACATTGGCGCAGATGAATCACAAGCGTGGATGGACCCAACAGTTTCATGTAGGGGCATTGCGAAACAACAATACCCGCATGTTCAATGTATTGGGTGCAGATACCGGTTTCGACTCCATCAATGATCCGCAACCTGCTAAAAAAATGTCGCAGTTTTTAAATCTACTGGATAGTACCAACCAACTAGCACAAACCATTTTATATAACTTAAATCCAGCTGATAATCAGATGCTGCTAACCATGTGCGGAAACTTTGTGGATGGCACCTCGGCTTCCAAGGTAACTTATGGCGCAGCATGGTGGTTTCTCGATCAAAAATCGGGTATGGAGCGACACCTCGAAGATTACTCTTCACTTAGCCTTTTAAGTCGCTTTGTGGGCATGGTAACCGATTCGCGCAGCTTTTTATCCTATCCTCGACACGAGTATTTCCGACGCATCGTATGCAACTATGTGGGCAAAGAAGTGGAACGAGGATTAATTCCTAATGACAAGGATATATTAAAAAACCTCATTGAAGGAATATCTTATAAAAACGCAAAAACTTATTTTAATTTATAACATTACTTTTTTCATAAATATAATATAACAACACTAATCATGGCAAAAAAAGTAGTCACCTTTGGAGAGATCATGCTCCGTTTTGCAACACCTCAATATCAGCGTTTTTCGCAAGCAACAGAATTTAAGGCTTCCTACGGAGGAGGCGAGGCAAACGTAGCTGTTTCATTGGCCAACTATGGCATAGATGTATCGTTTGTAACACGCTTACCCAAAAACGACATTGCTGGAGCCTGTGAGATGGAATTAAAAAAGCACGCTGTAAATACCGATAATATTGTTTACGGAGGTGACAGGTTAGGTACTTATTACCTAGAGACAGGAGCCGTAGCCCGCGCCAGCAAAGTGGTTTACGATAGAGCCCACTCTGCCTTTTCCGAGATAAAACCAGGAATGGTAAACTGGGAAGAGGTTTTGAAAGATGCAGATTTTTTCCATTGGACAGGCATTACCCCTGCCGTTTCGCAAGGTGCAGCCGATGCTTGTTTAGAAGCTATAAAGGTAGCCAACAAACTGGATGTTACTGTTTCAACCGATTTAAATTTCCGCAAAAATCTTTGGAAATACGGTAAAACAGGTGGCCAAGTGATGCCCGAATTGGTGGCAGGTTGCGATATTGTTTTAGGTAACGAGGAAGATGCCGCCATGATGTTAGACATTCATCCCGAAGGTGTAGATGTAACCGATGGACATGTTGATGCAGAAGCATATAGAAGTGTTTCGCAACAAATTATGGCCAAATTCCCAAGGGTTAAAAAAGTGATTACCACATTGCGCGGCTCCGTCAATGCCAACCATAATTCATGGTCGGGTGTGCTTTACGATGGCAATACATTGTATCAGGCGCCAACCTACCAAATAACCCACATTGTGGACCGTGTAGGCGGTGGCGACTCCTTTATGGGTGGATTAATATATGGTTTATTAACTTACGAAGGCGACGACCAAAAAGCACTGAATTTTGCCACTGCCGCCTCTTGCTTAAAGCACACCATCCATGGCGACTACAACCTTGTTACTGTTGAGGAAGTAGAAAAGTTAATGGGTGGCGACGCTTCCGGCAGGGTTTCGAGGTAGAGTTAAGGACACTCGGTAAATCGGTATTCAGTATTCAGTTTTCGGTAATCGGTGGATACGTCTGGCAGAGTTTCGCAATAGGGTTAAGGACTCCTGCACGTCTTTAAGCGACGAGCAGTCTGTCTGTAATAATTTTCAAAAAAGCTAAACGCTGTGGAACTCAGTATTGCACCTATACCCCATAGGGGTTAAACATGTTTAACCCCGGGTTTCAACCCGGGGAAAATAAGGGAGTACCAATCCGGTGCACCACAAACTTGATAAACCCTTTAAGTTACCCAGCACCGGAACGAAGCACATACCCTTTAAGTTACAGTATTTTTTCACCATCAAAAATTACATAACATAATGGCTAAATATTCAAGAATAGAGGTTTTTCAGGCAATGAAGGAAACAGGCGTAGTTCCAGTTTTTTTTAATGCCGATATTGAAGTAAGCAAAGCGGTGCTAAAATCGTGTTACGATGGAGGTATCCGTGTGTTCGAATTTGTGAACCGTGGCGATTTTGCCCACGAAGTTTTTGGAGAGCTAAACAAATATGCCCTCAAAAACCTACCTGGAATGATTTTGGGTGCAGGTTCAATAGTAGATGAAGCCACAACTGCATTGTATATTCAACTGGGAAGTAATTTTATCGTTTCGCCCTTGTTGAACGAAAACATGGCCAGGATTTGTAACCGTCGCAAAATTATGTGGTCGCCAGGTTGCGGAACCATCAGCGAAATAAACAAAGCGCAGGAGCTAGGTGCCGAAGTAGTAAAAATGTTCCCTGCATCCGAAGTGGGTGGACCATCATTTGTAAAAGCTGTAAAAGCACCCATGCCCTGGACCGACATTATGCCCACGGGTGGTGTGGACACGTCTAAGGCCAACCTAAAACAATGGTTTGATGCAGGTGTAACTTGTGTAGGTATGGGCTCTGCTTTATTCCCCAAAGATATTATGGCCAACAAAGATTGGAACGCCCTAACCCAAATGGTTAAGGAATTGATAAACAACATTAATGAATTAAGATGACTAGATAAGAGATTATGAGATAGGAGATTATGAGATAAGAGATTAAGAGATAGGTAGCATATCTCATCATCTATAAGCTATTATCTATAAGTCTATTATCTATAAGTCTATTATCTATAAGTCTATTATCTATAAGTCTATTGTCTATAAGTCTATTGTCTAAAAGTCTATTATCTAACATTCTATTATCTAAAAGAAATGACAAATTTAAATTTAAAAGATAAAGTAGCCGTAATCACAGGCGGTGGCGGCGTATTGTGTTCAACAATGGCTAAAGCACTGGCTTCACAAGGCGTAAAAACAGCCATTCTGGATTTAAACCTTGAGGCTGCACAAAAAGTAGCACAGGAAATTATTGCAGAATACGGAACTCCTTCGGTAGGTATTTCGGCCAATGTGCTTGATAAAAACTCGCTAGAAGAGGCCAGAAGTGCAATCCATGATAAATTGGGAACGGTTGATTACCTGGTAAACGGTGCCGGAGGAAATGCTGCATCGGCAACCACCAAAGCCGAATTTTTAACCGAGAAGGAATTGGACAATTTGGATGATACCTTTTTTGGTTTGCAAATGGAGGGTTTTGACAAGGTTTTTGCACTTAACTTTCAAGGTACATTGCTTCCTTCAATGGTATTTGGCAAAGATATGTTGGACAAAAAACAAGGCTCTATTATCAATATCTCATCGATGAATGCCTTTACCCCATTGACCAAGATTCCTGCTTATTCGGCAGCAAAAGCAGCGGTTAACAACTTTACACAATGGCTGGCGGTTCACTTTGCCAAAACAGGTATTCGAGTAAATGCCATTGCCCCCGGTTTTTTATTAACCAATCAAAACCGTTTTTTATTGGTTGACGAAAAAACAGGCGAAGCAACGGCTCGTGGTGAAAAAATCATTCGTAACACGCCCATGGAACGCTATGGCGAACCCGAAGAATTATGCGGAACAATGCTTTATTTGTTATCCGACTGGAGCAACTTTATCACCGGGATCGTAGTACCTGTGGATGGTGGGTTTAGCGCGTACTCGGGAGTTTAGCTTTCAGTGATCAGTTGGAGCGAAGTGACCCCGAAGTAAATAAATTGGAAGCATCGGGATTTCGTTTCACTCAACATCCCGTCACCTTATTAAAATTTAATTTTTGACGGGAAAGCAGTAAACAGTGATCGGTAAGCAGTAATCAGTAAGCAGTAAGCAGTAAGCAGTAAACAGTAATCAACAAACCTTTAGCTGATTGGATGAATCACTCGCATTTAAAAAACAAGAGGGATCTTGGATACAGCGTTGTGAATTTGACTTGTTCACGGAGGTAGCTTTTGCAACGACTCCCCGCCTTTTTAAGGCGGGGTGGATGATATTGAGGTGCGAAATATCAGACGGGGTGGTTGTAAGCCTTTCAAAAAATAAAATTAAGAAACAAAAAACACACAATATGGCAATGGAACAAACATGGCGCTGGTATGGCCCAACAGACCCGGTAACACTGGCCGATATACGTCAGGCAGGAGCTACAGGAATCGTAACTGCCCTACATGAGGTGCCTATTGGCGAAGTATGGACAGAAGCGGCTATCGCCGAGCGCAAAAAGCATATCGAAATTGACGAATCTGTATTTCCGCCAAAATCAAGGGGCTTAAATTGGAGCGTAATAGAAAGTATTCCTGTGCACGAAGATATTAAGCAAGGATTACCTACACGCGACATGTGGATAGAAAAATACAAGCAAAGCATCCGCAACGTAGGCAAAGTGGGCATACCTGTTTTAACCTATAACTGGATGCCGGTGGTAGATTGGACACGTACCAACCTAGAGATGGAACTGGCCGATGGAGCCAAAGCGCTACAGTTCGACATGAGCGAATATATTGCTTTCGACCTTTATATGCTAGAGCGCAAGGGTGCAGAAAAGGATTATACTCCCCAACAAATTGAAGCAGCCAAAAGGAAATTTGAATCCATGGATGCCCAAAAAAGATATATCCTCGAAAAAAACATCATTGCCGGACTGCCCGGCGGACAAGAGGGATACACAATAAAAGAATTTAAAGAGCGTCTTGCCGGATATGACAACATCAGCCCAAATCAATATCGCGAAAACCTAAAGTACTTTCTACTACAAATTGTACCCGTTGCAATAGAGTCGGGAGTGCGCCTGGCCATACATCCTGATGATCCACCGGTTTCACTTTTTGGTTTACCTCGCGTAGTAAGCACCGAGACCGATTTGCAGTTTATTATTAATGTAGTAGATAGCATTTATAATGGACTTTGCGTGTGCACCGGTTCATTAGGTGTGCGCCCCGATAACGATCTGCCTGGCATCATAAACCGTTTGGGCGAGAAAATTAATTTTTTACATCTACGCAGTACCCAACGCGATGGTGACGGTAGCTTTCACGAGGCCGGTCACCTGCAAGGTAATGTTGACATGTACAATGTAATTGTTGCCGTTTTAAAGGAGCAGCAAAAACGTTCCGCCGCCAATCGTATCGATATTGAAATACCAATGCGTGCAGATCATGGACACACCATACTGGACGATTTGCGTAAAAAGACAAATCCTGGTTACTCTGCACTTGGATTGCTTAGAGGACAAGCCGAATTAAGAGGCTTGGAATTAGGCATCGAACGGAGTGGAGTTATATTTCAGTAGTTACTGCGTTTTATTGCCGTTAGTATTCATAAAAAAGAAGAAGTTATGTCTATACAACTTAAAAAGGATTGTACATATGCCATGCTAGTAGCTACTAGCATGGGCATCCGTATAACGCCCGAAAACGGGCAGCCTGTTCATTCAAGCGATACCTATAAAATGTACGCTACCAGTGCCGAAACCAACGTTGCAAGTATCGCATCGTACCTTGGATTACCTGTAAAAGTGCTTACCTCTTTTGTAAAAGGTAGCCCTATTGCTCAATTTATTAAGAGTAATCTTAAGGCGCGACATATGGATTACGAAGGTCCTGAAGTGGAGCAAGGCGATCCATGGGGTTTTCGTCATCAGATAAACATTGCCGACAGTGGTTACGGCTCGCGCGGACCACGTGTGTGGAACGATCGTGCCGGCGAAGTTGGACGCACCTTAGATGTGAAGGATTTTGATCTGGAACGGATTTTCAAAGAAGAAGGCGTGCAGATTGTTCATTTATCAGGATTAATTGCAGCCTTATCGCCCGAATCGAGCAACTTTTGCTTGCAGATTGCCAGAACAGCCAAAAAATACGGAACCCGTATTTCTTTCGATCTCAACCACAGGGCTTCATTTTGGAAAAACAGGGAAAAAGAATTGCACGAAATATTTACCGAGATAGCATCTGTTTCGGACATCTTAATTGGCAACGAAGAAGATTTTCAGCTTTGCTTAAACATTAAAGGCCCCGAAGCCGGAGGTAAAGGCATTGAAGATAAAATTGAAGGCTTTAAAGGAATGATAAAAACCGTTAAGCAAACATTCCCTAATGCATCTGTTTTTGCCACAACTTTACGTGAAGTAATCAGTGTAAACGAACATCTATGGGGAGCCATTGTGCTTACCGGTGATGAATGGCAGGTAGTAAAACCTCGTCCTATCCATGTGCTCGATCGCATAGGCGGTGGCGACGGATTTGTGGGCGGCCTGCTATATTCTATCCTTAAAGGTTGGGAAACAGCTAAATGGCCACAATTTGCATGGGCCACAGGCGCCATGGCAACTACCTTTTTAACCGATTACGCACAGCCTACCGATGAAGATATGGTATGGAGTATTTGGGAAGGGAATGCTCGTGTAACCCGATAAATATTCTTTGCAATAAAGCGTCAAATGCTGCGTTCCTCTTGTTTTTGCAACAGTCATTTACAAAAAGTAAACTCCTTGGTTTCAAAACTTCGAGAGCCTTGCCTTTGACGCTTTCTTTTCAAAGAATGAAAAAGGTTGTTTTATAACAACCTCTCAAAAGTTAATTAGTCTTTTTAATATCACTTATAAAAATCTACTACTTATGATTTATTACGAGAGAGGCGGAACAAGCGAAACTTTAAGCAAGCAGGATTTAGAAGAAGGTGTAAAAATTGCCTTGGGAAAATTGGGCAATCGAAATAAAGTGCTGATTATACCACCCGATATCACCCGGTTCCATTCCAGGGCGGGTGAGCTAACAACCTTTGCCTATAACTTTTATCGCGATAAAGTAAGTGATATATTACCTGCCTTGGGCACGCATGTAGCCATGACCCAAGAGGAAAAAGAACATATGTTCCAAGGTGTACCGGAGAATCTTTTTAGGGTACACGACTGGCGCAACGAAGTGGTTACCTTGGGCACAGTTTCTTCTGAAAAAATGAAGGAGCTCACCAATGGCGCTTTAGATTATGAATGGCCCGCGCAGGTTAACAGATTATTGGCTGAAGGAGAACACGACCTTATTTTATCCATAGGTCAGGTTGTGCCCCACGAGGTAATTGGAATGGCCAACTACAACAAAAATATATTGGTGGGCACCGGCGGTTCCGAAGGAATCAACAAAAGCCATTTTGTAGGTGCGGTGCATGGCATGGAAAACGTGATGGGCAGAGCTAATAATCCAGTCCGCGAGCTTTTAAACTATGCTTCGGAGCAGTTTACCGCTCATTTGCCCATTGTATATATGCACACCGTAATAGGGCGCGACAAACAATCAGGGCTACTCGTAACACGCGGTCTGTTTATCGGCGACGATTATTCGGTATTTACCAAAGCAGCCGAGTTATCGTTACAGGTAAACTTTACCATGTTGGATAAACCCATCAAAAAAGCAGTAGTTTTTCTCGATCCTTCGGAGTTTAAAAGTACTTGGCTGGGTAACAAAAGTGTTTATCGTACCCGTATGGCCATGGCCGATAAAGGCGAATTGATTGTACTAGCTCCCGGTTTAAAAGAGTTTGGCGAAGATAAAGAAATAGACCGTTTGATACGTAAATACGGATATCGGGGCACCCCGCATACCTTAAAAATGTTGAAAGAAAACCCAGAGCTAAATGATAACTTGGGCGCAGCAGCTCACTTGATACACGGAAGCTCCGAAGACAGGTTTAGCATTACCTACTGCCCTGGACACCTTACACAGCAAGAGATTGAATCCGTTAACTTTAAATATGCCGATCTGGGAACCATGCTTAAAAAGTACGATCCCGAAAAGTTAAAAGAAGGCTACAATACCCTTCCTGATGGTGAAGAAATATACTTTATTTCCAACCCTGCCATTGGATTATGGGCGTATAAAGAGCGTTTTAAGGATTAAAACAGTTGTGATGATATACAATAAATTACATCTACCTTTTATTCCATTATTTATTGATATAACCATAGCAAATGCTATATTTGTTCACAATACAAACGATTGCACAAAAACACGCAAAACTATATTCCAATGCGCATAAAATTAACAACTTCGGTATTGTTGCTTGCTTCACTTTTTTTTATTGGAGGATGTAAAACGGACAATAAAAACACCACTTTAAAGCTCGCCCACGGACTGGATCCCTCGCACCCTGTGCACAAGGCCATGGTATTTATGGGCAACAAACTGGATGAAATTTCCAATGGAAAAATGAAATTGGAAATTTACCCCAGTGGTCAATTAGGTAGCGAGCAAGAATGTGTAGAACTATTGCAGATAGGTAGTTTGGCAATTACAAAAGTTTCGGCTGCTGTACTGGAAAGCTTTACTCCTAACTATCAAGTGCTGGGTCTTCCCTATATTTTCCGCTCCAGAGAGCATGCTTTTAAAGTGCTCGATGGCGAAATAGGCAAAGAGTTCCTAAACTCTACTGAACAATTTAATATTAAAGGCTTGTGCTTTTACGATGCCGGTTTCAGGAGTTTTTACACCATCAATACAGCCATAAACACCCCCGACGATTTGAGTGGGTTAAAAATAAGGGTGATGAAAAGCCAAACTGCCATGAGCATGGTAAAGTCTATGGGTGGCTCTCCTACTCCCATTTCGTATGGCGAATTATATACAGCCCTTCAGAGCGGTGTGGTGGACGGTGCCGAGAATAATCCGCCCAGTTTATATTCCTCTAGACATTACGAAGTGTGTAAAAAATACACTTTAAACGAACATACTGCCGTTCCGGATGTGCTTATTATCAGTACAGTTGTTTGGGACAAACTAAGCGATCAGGAAAAGGAATGGTTGCAAGAAGCTGCAAATGCATCGGTACCCGAAGAGCGCATTTTGTGGGCTCAAGCCGAAGAGGAAGCACTCCGTGAAGTTGCCAAGGCTGGTGTTGAAATTATCCGCCCTGACAAAACACCGTTTATGAAAAAGGTGGAGAGTATCTTTGAATCATATAAAACTAATCCCGAGATATACGATTTAATTCAACGCATACTTAACGTTCCTGAGGATACGGAAGTGAATAATTAGAATTTTTCTATTTTATAAACAGATAAAACCGGTGTTGAAAAAACTGAAACTAGGCACCTGAAAAGTGTTTTAAAGTTACACCTATCACCGGGGTTTCGCTAATTTATTATTCTATGAAATTTAAACGAACATTAGATAAATATCTTGAAATGGTGCTGATATTTATCATGGGCATCATGGTTATTGACGTGCTATGGCAAGTATTAAGCCGCTATGTATTATCGTCGCCAAGCTCCTTTACGGATGAACTGGCAGGATTTTTATTGATATGGGTAGGCATTTTGGGTGCTGCCTATGTGGCCGGTCAGCGCCAGCATTTGGCCATAGACTTGTTAATACAAAAATCATCCATATCCAATCAAAAAAAATTGAATAACATCATTAATATCTGCATTGCCATCTTTTCTCTTTCGGTAATGGTAGTGGGAGGAATGTGGCTGGTAATTACACGATTCCAGTTTAATGTGTCGTCGGCCGCGCTTCAAATACCCTTAGGCTATGTTTATTTGGTTATGCCGTTGAGCGGATTGCTCATGTTATACTATTCTATCTATTTTATTATTCATCCCTCAGAAAATTTGGCATAATGGACTACTTAGGTATTTTTGTTCTAGTATTTTCCTTTATATTTTTATTGGTCATCGGAGTGCCCATTGCTTTTAGCATAGGTATATCCGGAATATTAACCATGTTGGTAAGTATCGATTCCTTACCCGCATTTACCACCTACGCCCAACGCATGGCAACCGGTCTGGATAGTTTTGCCTTATTGGCCATTCCATTTTTTATACTCGCCGGAAACATTATGAATAGCGGTGGTATAGCCATCCGGCTCATTAACCTGGCCAAAGTGCTTGTGGGGCGATGGTCTGGCGGATTAGCTTATGTAAACGTATTTGCCAACATGCTGTTTGGCGCCATTTCGGGTTCTGCTGCGGCATCGGCCTCTGCCATTGGCTCCATTATGGGACCCGAGATGAAAAAAGACGGCTACGATGAAAACTTCAGTGCTGCTGTAAATATTTCATCTGCCACAACCGGTCTTTCAATACCGCCCAGCAACATTCTTATTGTGTACTCCCTCGCAAGTGGAGGGGTATCCATTACAGCACTTTTTCTGGCCGGATACATACCCGGAATACTTACCGGTCTGGCCATTATGCTTATCTCCATGGCCCTGGTAATTCGTTACGAAAGTGGTATTAAAGCTTCGGTGTTGGCTGTAGTTAAAGTATTAGCCGGAGCTGTTGCAACTGTTGTAGCAGTTTATGCAATTTATATCATCAAAGGGCATTCCGTACTAGCCTACCATATTATATGGACTACGATCATTCTATTTCTGGTATTTTTGATAGCACGATTTTCTGTCAGACGCCCAGCTTCAATTAAGCGAGGACTTAAAATATTGTGGGACGCAGTGCCCAGTCTGTTTCTTCTTATCGTGGTTATTGGCGGTATTGTAGGTGGCTTTTTTACGGCTACCGAGGCTTCTGCTATTGCCGTGCTTTATGCATTGGTGCTATCTCTTATTTACAGAGAAATCAAACTTTCGGATATGGGTTCTATTTTATTGGGTTCTGTAAAAACAACCGCTATCGTTTTGCTTCTAGTTGCCACTTGTATCGGTTTATCGTGGATTATGGCCTACGAAAACATTCCTCAGAATGTGAGTGCTGGTTTGTTGGGCATAAGTGATAACCCTATGGTTATATTACTCATCATCAACTTAATACTATTGATAGTAGGGGTTTTTATGGACATGACCCCTGCGGTACTCATCTTTACACCCATATTTTTACCTATTGTAACCAGCATGGGCATTGACCCTACTCACTTCGGAATTATAATGGTATTAAACCTAAGTGTTGGTTTGTGTACTCCTCCAGTTGGATCTGTGCTATTTATAGGATGTAGCGTGGCTAATATTAAGATAGATAAGGTGATAAAACCACTACTACCTATGTTTTTGGCCATGGTGTTAGTGCTGTTAATGGTAACTTATATACCTCAATTAAGCTTGTGGTTACCCCAGACTTTTGGATTTTAATTTTAATTAATTAGTTTACCGAGGGTATCGCTTGGAGCGATGCCCTCGGTAAGAAACCCTCGATAAGAAAACATCACCTAAACCCACGGCAAGATTACGATAATGACCAAAATTGTAAGGATAAAAGATATTGCCGAAAAGGCGGGTGTTTCTATTGGTACAGTTGACCGTGTATTACACAACCGCGGGGAAGTGAAGGCCGATACCAAAAACAAAATATTGACCATTGCCAAAAAACTCAATTACAAGCCCAACGTAGCTGCCCGTGCATTAAAATCGCCCACCATATATAAAATTGGGGTACTCCTACCCCTCTCCGAAGACGATAATTTGTTTTGGAGCAAGCATCCTATTGGTATCGAGCAAGGCATGGATTCCATTTATCCTTTTCAGTGCAAATTGGAGTTCTTTTTTTATGAGATGCATGATGCTGACGATTTTAAAAAGAAAGCCGACAACCTCCTCAAATGGCAGCCTGGGGGAGTTATTATCGCACCCATCCTTAAAAACGAATCGGTAGAGCTTTGCTGTCAATTAGATGAACTAAAGATACCCTATGCCTTTATTGACACCAATATAGAAAATACCGATAACCTTACTTTTATTGGCGAAGATGCTTACCAGGCCGGCAGAGTTGCTGCCAGTTTAATTGACATGGGCGTTCCTGCCCATAAAGATATATTGATAGTAAACATTGTCAAAAATCTCGAAAATATCCAACATCTCAACCATCGTAATCAGGGTTTTTTGAGTTATTTTATGGATGCCGGTATAAACACAGGACTTAAAATTAGTGTCGAAATTCCCAGTACAGAATCTAAACAAGTTAAAGAGCACTTGGATAAAGTGTTTACCAGCAACCCGAACATAGGTGCTGTATTTGTATCGGGTTCGCGCACCTATGTGGTGGCCGAGTATCTCGAAAAAAATGAGCGCCAAAAAATATTTTTGGTGGGATACGAGCTGTTCGGAAAAAATAGCTACTTCTTGCAACAAAGGGTAATCAACTTTTTAATTGGCCAACGCCCCATAGAACAAGCCGAAAGAACATTCAAAAACTTATTCGACTTTATGGCACACCATACCATCCCCGAGAAAAAAAACTACCAGCCCATCGACATCATCAATGCCGAGAACATGGGGCTGCATTAGGTGTATTGTATTTGTATAATGTTGGGCTAAAGCCCGATGTATATCCACAATTACCCCGGGATGAATTCAGGGTCTAATTATGAAGTTTATATCATATAATTTTCATAACTAGGCACGGCATTCCTGCCGGCTGGCAGGAATGCCGTGCAATATTCGCAGAACAAATTGGGTTTTAACCCAACTCTACTGAAATTTTAAATTACTTCATCATGCCCGATAACCTTTGTTGATTGCATTAACAAAAATGGGTTGTTT
>JAGXIO010000044.1 GCA_024635555.1 Saccharicrinis sp. | reverse complement strand
TACGAAATAGTACGCTATTGGGAAGTGGTCAGAAAAGGCGGTGCACGTATTCAGATACAAGCAGCAGCAGCTTTCTTCGACAACATATTAGGGGCCAATGGAAAAGGTCGCAAAGTCACTTTTGCCTATTATGAAAAATAGGCAACATAAAGTTTATGTGGAAAAGGCTCGATTATAATTAATCGAGCCTTCTCTTTTTAAATAAATTCACTACATCGATGGCTATAATGCGAACAATGCCATTTAACCTGCCCTATTCATAAACTTTATGAATAAGGCACCAAAAGCCGATTCTGCCTAAGCAGAATCGAGGGTTAACCCTCGAAAAAGTTTACTTAAACTTTTTCGGCTTTCCGCCTATGATAGCGGAAAGTGAAAAATGCGTGCATTTTTCAGGTTAAAAATCCATTGCTATTTCCACCGATCGAAAAGAATTAGGGGGAAAGGTTTTCTTGTGAACTATTTTTTTTCTCATTCAAAAGTTAATCGATTAAGTTTTTTAAACTCTCCATCAAAAAAAGTTATTTCATATTTCCCTAAATTACTAGTCAAATCTAATGGTGTTCATGTTCATCACCCTCTTCATGACCTTCCTGTTCTTCATTCACTCCTGCATATTTTTTTAGCCAGTCGTCATAATCTTCAGGCTTAATTGATGGTAATTCGTTGGCAACAAAAGCCGTTATAGCCCATATTTTCTCATCGCTATGTGTTGGCTCAAACGCAGGCATACTGGTCATTTTAATACCATTCTTTATTACCCAAAAGAATTCTCGAGCTTCTTCTTCATTAGTTTTTTTATATAGTAAGGGAGGTTCGGGATACAATCCTTTTACTATTTCACTTGGATTCTTACCTGGAGCGCCATGACAACTTATACACATTTCATTATAATGCTCATAACCTTCAATAAGCATTGTACTGTCTGCAAAATTATCAGGTATTTTAATAGCTTTTATTCTTTTTTCTACAGACTTTTCCATAGTCATTTCTATTAAAGATTGAGTAATCTTTTTATGAGGCACTAACTGACTAACATTGTATGATCCGGATGACACATATATAAATGTGCCTAGAATCAAAACCAGAATAGTTAATACAATTGTAACAATTACGGTTATCATCATCTTTTTCATAGCGTTTATATTTTATATTATTAATAATACGTTATTTATTATTTACAAGATTTTATTTTAAATAAACAAGAATAAACTTTCTGTGCTCAGGTGAAATAACCCGCTCCAAAACTGGCTCATGGCCAATTCCTTTAAATGTAGCACTGTACAATTTTTTAGTTTCGTAACTTTGCAAATCGCTTTTAGTAAGATCTGCAGGAGCATAACTCTGGCCTACAGGGCCATTTCCACGACCATCTTCTCCATGGCAAAATATGCAGTAATACTGTATATTATTGCGAAAACCAGAATGGCGGTTACAATTACTTTTATAGATAAAGGTATTGCCTGTAGAGAGTCATGTATTCTGTTTCATACTCTTCCGTATTACTTTGTTTAATGATTACATTACTAATAACTTAGTGGATTAATGTAAAAGCCCAAAGGGCTAAAATTGTACCAATCAAAGTGCGGTTAATGAATATTTGCACAATATTTCTAGAGATGAATCAACGTGAAATCAAAAAGAATCAGCTTCAATAACTATTAAAACACTGTTCTTTAGGTTGTTTCATGGGGCAAAACGAATAATTAAAATTGAATTGGATTCAATGACAAAGTCATACAGTTAAACAATGTCTGCTCCTTTGTAAGTAGCATTTTTTCCCCTGTTGAAGCAATAAACGTTGAAACTTTCCACATTTTGTCCGGGCCATTCAAAACAGAGACCGGCGGATTTATATTGATTTTGCACGAATGTACATTCCATCTGAAATATGCGGGGATAAACATTCAATCTGTATCATGCTTACCCCATAAGTTGTTGAGAAAACTCCACAACCTGAAAGAACCGATAATACAAGATCAAATTTTTCTACCCGTAAAACAGTCGATTGGTATTGTTTGATATAAATTTTCAATTGCTGGCATAATTTTTTCCTGAAATAATTCGAATGACAATTAAATCATTATCAGAAATGTAGATATTGATATACAAAGTAAGTTATGAAAGTCAGTATAGCACGGGATTGTATTTTTCAGAATTATTAATTATTAAAAATAGAAATTATGACACTAAAAAGATTGATTTTTCAGATACTCGCGCTGATGTTTATTTCATCTGCGGCTTACAGTCAAGCACGCGAGATATATATTGAAGGGCACGACAAGATGCGGTACACGGTTGAAACGATTAAAGCTAAACCGGGTGAAACTCTAAAAATTACATTGAAAACAGTAAGCGCCTTGGATAAAAGTCAGATGGCGCACAATTGGGTGTTGTTAAAACAGGGCACCGATGCACTGAATTTTGTAACCAAAGGATTGCAGCATCAGGATAACGATTTCATCGATCCGGCGCTTAAGGATAAGATTATTGCAAAAACCGATATGCTCGGAGATGGCGAGACCGATTCGGTAACTTTTACCGTTCCAGAAAAAAAAGGTGAATACCAGTATGTTTGTACATTCAGGGCTCACTTTCAGGCCGGAATGAAAGGAAAACTGATTGTTGAATAGCAATCGGAGTAACTATGATACGCTTATCGGTTAAATTTTAAATGCTGATTTTATTGTCTGAATGATAAGAAGGGTAAGCAGACTTGCTCCGCCAACCAGCAGCCAGTGTACTAATGAAAGTGTTTCAAAGGAAAGTGTATTATGCAGTACCGGGATAAAATAGGCTGCAGACAGCGCTGCCAGGCACAAAGCAAGTGCCATCCATATATACCTGTTTTTTACAATCTGATTATTAAAAACATGTTCCTTGTGTTCGCGCATGTTAAATACATGCAGCAACTGCGAAATAGCCAAACTGAAAAAAGCAACCGTATTGGCCAGCTCCTTCGATTTGCCAAACTGATAGTATACAAGCAAATAAACACCACAAATAATTAAGGCCATCACTACTCCGTAAATTCCCATGGCTATCCAGTTTCGTTTGTTAATAATAGGCTCTTTCGGATTTTTTGGTTTTTGCTTCATAATGGTATCGTCTCCTTTTCCGAGACCGAGTGCCAGCGCCGGAAACACATCCGAAAGGAGGTTGAGGAACAGCAACTGCAGCGGGAGCAGGGGTAGGTAAAACAATGAAAAGCTAATTCCGGCAATAATCAGTATTTCTGCCAGGTGATACGACAACTGGTACACAATAAATCTCCGGATGTTTCCAAAAATAATTCGGCCTTCTTCAATGGCATCGACGATCGAAGGAAATGAATCGTCTTTTAGTATCATATCGGCCACATCCTGTGCAATTTGTGTTCCACGTTCGCCCATTGCTATGCCAATATCGGCTTTTTTCAGCGCCGGAGCATCGTTTACTCCGTCACCTGTCATGGCGGTGATTTCTCCATTTTCTTTGAACCTGTTGACAATATTATATTTCTGTTCCGGGTTTACACGGGCAAAGATGTTGGTACTGGTTACTTCATCCTTTTTATTTGCGATTTCAGCGCTATTCAATGAATGGTATTTTTCATTAGCCGATAGTCCCACTTTTCGGGCTACATTTTCCGCAGTTCCGGGGTGGTCGCCGGTAACCATTATAATTTTAATACCGGCTGTCTGGCATTTTTCTATCGCATCTTTCACATCTTCTTTTGCAGGATCAATAAAACAGATGAAGCCGAGAAAAATCATTTCTTCGATAAAATCTTCTTTTTCTTTCAGGCTTTTCTTCTCGTTTTCTTCGGCTATTTTGTATGAACAGGCAATTACTTTTAACCCTTTTCCCGAAAGTTCTTCATTCCGGACAATCCATTTTTCTATAAAATCATTGGTTATTTTTTTCTTTTCACCTTTTTCGAGGTAAAATTTACAGCGGGATAAAATGGGTTCGGCGGCTCCTTTTCCTGAAATGTAAAGTTCATCATCAAGCGAATGAACCGTTCCCATAAATTTGGAATCCGAATCGAACGGGTCTTCGTTAAATCGTTTTGTTTGTTGCAGGGTTCCTGTTTTTTCTTTATCAAATTCAATGAAATATTCCAGGAGGCTGATGTCCAGCGGATCGCCTTTCGATTCGCATTCTTCCTTCACTTTTGCATCGTTACAGAAAACCGAAACCCTGTAAATGTTTTTAAAATTTTCGTTTTGGAGAGATTCTTCCGGTTTGTTTTTCAGAAGGCTGTCTGTGTTTATTTTATTTTCGCTTCCCGGGTATTCAATCGACTCCAGCGAAAGCTTATTTTCAGTGAGTGTACCTGTTTTGTCTGTAAAAATGACCGTGGTTTCTCCAAGTGTTTCTACCGCGGCAAGCTTTTTTACGAGTACGTTTCGTTTCGAAAGGCGCAACATACCGCGAGCCAGTGCGATACTAGCCACTATTGGTAAGCCTTCAGGAATCGCTGCCACCGTCCATGCAATGGCGGTTTGCAGCATCAGGTAGACCTCTTTTCCGGCTAACCACCCAGTAACGAAAAAAGCAGCAGCTAAACCAACCGTCACCCAAATAAGCCTGTGTGAAAGTTTACTCAGTTTCTGGTTGAGTGGAATTTTATTCTTTTCTTCCTCATTGGCCATTTCCGATATTTTACCAATCTCGGTTTGTTTACCGGTGGTTGTGACAATTGCTAGTGCTTTTCCGTGGGTCAGAGCTGTTCCTTTAAACAACATATTCTTCCGATCGGCCAATTGCGTGTCTTCATCCAGCTTCTCTTTGTTTTTTTCTACAGGCAGAGACTCACCCGTGAGTGGCGATTCATCCACTTTGAGTTCGGCGAAAGAAATTACACGGGCATCAGCAGGAACCAGATCGCCTGCTTCCAGTTCAATAATATCACCCGGTACCACTTTGGCCGCATCAATTTCCTTAATTTCCCCCTCACGTTTTACTTTCGCTTTTAACCGGTTAAGTTTCTTTAAGGCATTTACAGATGTACGCGCCTGGTACTCCATCCAAAAACCTATTCCCGTGTTCAAAATAATGACTACAATAATGGCAATTGCTTCGGGGATGTCTCCAAAAAAGAAAGATACAACCACTGCTACCAACAGTAAATAAATCACAGGATTATTTACTTGATCGAAAAATAACCGGAAAAGACTTTCTTGCTTTTTCCCTTCAATTACGTTGTCTCCGTGCTTATTCAGTTTTCTCTCGGCCTGCTCATTGGTCAGTCCATCCTTACCTGATTCATATTTTTTCTGAATCTCTTCAGTTGAAAGTGCATGAGGAAAAAATTGTTCGTTTTTATTATCTGCCATATAATGTAATGTGTTGGAAATACAATTTACTTCGCAGTTTTGCCATACTGATAACTGAAGTTTGGCAATGGTTTGAAGTGGTAAAGTTGTTTTTTTGGCCAACCATATTATTTGGTGCCAAGTGGATTCTTAAAATTTATGGAATGATCCCTGCTTTTAATTCTTGTAAATTCATAATAATTTATTTTTTAATTCATTTACATTATTCGAATAATATGCCACAAACAGTTTCGTTTGAGTTTTCATCAGTTTAACTCTCCTGAAAAGTGGGAGATAGCATGATTAGAGCTACAAGGGCAGTTCATTTTTATATTGCTATTTGTTGAATTGATCCCCAAAAAATGCGTAGAGAATCCACATAATCCAGGCTTCGTTATTGTTCATTTTCGATTACAATAACCGCTTGTTAATTAGCAAAATAAAGCTTCAGGTTATGAATGATTCTTGGTTTTGTTAGCTTGTAATTTTCTGAACCGAGATCAAGAGAAATACAAATGAAACCCGAATTATTCATTAGGAATCATTTAATAATAAACGAATGAATCTTAATCGCTTACGCAATTAGAACTTATTATAATGCCTAAACAAGTCTTGTTTTAATACAAAAACATTACCTTTCATAATAATATCAAATTTGCGTTAATCAACTCCATTCCCGGACACGGCCAACCGAAAAAATACAAATCCTCCGCTGATCTTTCGTTTCAACTATACTCATTTATTGCTACAATTTTACACACTCCGGAAAATTTCAAAATTAAGCTATCTCCATAAAGACCTGATAAACATTTTATAACCAATTCAAATTCAACATCATAAAATACTGGCATGATTTTTCTCTCATAATGGCATATTGATACTATTTAGTTAAGCTTAACCTTGGGAAATTCTGTTTCCAACTAAAAATACAACAACATAAAACTGATATTATGAACAACGAAAATATTAAAACCCTTTCAATTAACACCATTAGAACTCTGGCAATGGATGCAGTACAAAAAGCGGGTTCTGGTCATCCGGGAACGGCAATGGCATTGGCTCCGGTAGCCTATGTTTTATGGAACAACATCATGAAGTACAACCCTAAAAACCCGCACTGGTTTAACCGCGACCGCTTTATTCTGTCCAATGGTCACGCTTCCATCATCCAGTATATTATGCTGCACCTTACCGGCTACCATATGTCGCTGGACGACCTTAAAAATCTGCGGCAATGGGGAAGTAAAACACCCGGGCATCCGGAATACGGATTAACTGAAGGTATTGAAACCACAACTGGTCCGCTGGGGCAAGGGTTTATGACTGCCATGGGAATGGCCATGGCGGAAGCACATCTTGCATCGCGCTTTAATAAATCTGATTTTCCGGTGGTCGATCATTACGTTTATGGTTTTTGCAGCGACGGCGACCTGATGGAGGGTGCTTCAAACGAAGCAGCTTCATTGGCCGGCCATTTTGGACTGGGAAAACTGATTTTCCTTTACGATGATAACCACATCAGTATTGACGGAAACACCGAAATCACATACAACGACGATGTGAAAAAGAGGTTTGAAGGATACAACTGGCATGTTCTGGATTTAGGCGAAAGTGCTAACGATACCGAAAAAATCACCAAAGCCTACGAGGCTGCTCAGCAGGAAAAAGATAAACCCTCTCTGATAATCTTACGCACTCACATTGCTTACGGCGCCCCCAACAAAGAGGATACGGCTTCGGCGCATGGTTCTCCGCTGGGTGAAGATGAAATAAAAGCAACGAAGAAATTTTACGGCTGGCCTGAAGACGAATCCTTTTTAGTTCCTGAAGAAGTAAAAATACACATGAGACAGGCCATTGAAAGAGGCGAACAGCTTGAAAAGAAATGGAATGAGATGTATGAACGTTACCAACAAAAACATCCTGATTTGTATGCTTTACTTGAAAAAGGGAAAGCGCTTGAACTTGATAAAGACTGGGATAAAGATATACCCGAGTTTACCCCCGACGATGGCCCTCTGGCTACGCGTAAAGCATCGTCCAAAGTTATCAATTCATTGGCAGGGAATATTCCCTATCTTCTTGGTGGAAGTGCTGACCTGGCAGCTTCCACGAAAACACTGATGAAAGAATGGGGATATTTTGGTAAAGGGAAATATCAAAATCGCAACATTGCCTGGGGTATCAGGGAACATGGAATGGCTGCGGCTACATCAGGAATAACGATTCACCGCGGGCTTCGGGCTTTTGCCGCTACTTTTTTCATTTTTTCCGATTATGCCCGACCTGCCATCAGGCTGGCAGCACTTATGAAACTGCCCACCATTTATGTATTCACACACGATTCAATTGGTTTGGGAGGCGATGGCCCCACCCACCAGCCGGTAGAGCATTTGGCTTCATTCAGGGCCATGCCCAACATTTTTGTTTTCCGGCCAGCCGATGCCAACGAGGTGGCTTACACTTGGAGAGCCGTTCTGCAAAGAACAAAAGGTCCGTCGATGATGGTTCTTACACGGCAAAATGTTCCCATTACCGACAGAAGCAAATATGCTTCAGCCGAAGGTGTAATGAAAGGTGCCTACATACTTTCGAAAGAAAAAGGCGATACACCGGATGCAATTTTAATAGGAACAGGTTCGGAAGTTTCCTTGGCAATGGAAGCTCAGGAAAAACTACACGAAATGAATATTGACGCTCGGGTGGTTAGTATGCCTTGCTGGGAATTGTTTAAGGAACAGGACGAAGCTTACATCAACCAAGTACTTCCAACAAAAGTAAAGGCACGAATAGCAGTGGAAGCCGGGGCTGCCCTGGGATGGAAAGAATGGGTTGGCGATAGTGGCACGGTGGTTTCCGTGGATCGTTTTGGCTCAAGCGCTCCCTATCAGGAAAACTTCAACCATTATGGTTTCACGGTTGAAAATGTGGTTGAACACACCCAAAAATCGATAAAACAAGGTAAGTCATGAAAGTCAGTATAGCACGGGATTGTATTTTTCAGAATTATTAATTATTAAAAATAGAAATTATGACACTAAAAAGATTGATTTTTCAGATACTCGCGCTGATGTTTATTTCATCTGCGGCCTACAGTCAAGCACGCGAGATATACATTGAAGGGCACGACCAGATGCGGTACACGGTTGAAACGATTAAAGCTAAACCTGGTGAAACTCTAAAAATTACATTGAAAACGGAAAGCGCCTTGGATAAAAGTCAGATGGCGCACAATTGGGTATTGTTAAAACAGGGCACCGATGCACTGAATTTTGTAACCAAGGATTGCAACATCAGGATAACGACTTCATCGATCCGGCGCTTACGGATAAGATTATTGCAAAAACCGATATGCTCGGAGATGGCGAGACCGATTCGGTAACTTTTACCGTTCCTGATAAAAAAGGTGAATACCAGTATGTATGTACATTCAGGGCTCACTTTCAGGCCGGAATGAAAGGAAAACTGATTGTTGAATAGCAATCGGCGGAATTCAATTATTAAACCCTGATAAATGCAAAAGGAAGCTCAATAGAGCTGATTAAACATGTGAGACTGGAGCTTAAAAAAGTTTCGGATGTAATTGTTGACGGGACTTTTCATTTAAAAAAGAGAAGAAAATAGTTGGAAAATATTGTAAAAGAATCAGGGAATAAAATTCATTTTATTGAAATGAAAGTGAAAGAGGAAACCGCTGGAAAAAGGTTGAAAAAGTAAAGGATAGTTATGAATACTTAGAAAGAAAAAACAATTATTCAGTATCCGTCGTTTCTAAGCGAACCGGAATGGGTACCGATTGCGAAAAGGATAAGATGTTACTGTAACAAGGAGTTGATTGCCGACAGTGAGCGGGAGATGCTAAAACGTATGTTTCAAATGGACAGCAATCATGTGTAAAACTCAAAGTTAGGGCTTGGTTTAGTTGGCGTTGCTCTTTGCGATTTAAGTTAGGAGCAATGTACAAACCTCCAAAACTTCCCCAAGCAAAAAAGGAAGCCGTGACTAAACAGGCAAAGCTTCCCCAAGCAAAAAAGAGAGCCATGACTAAACAGGCAAAGCTTCCTCAAGCAAAAAAGGAAGCCGTGACTAAACAGGCAAAGCTTCCCCGGCAAAAAAGGGAGCAAAGTGCAAACCTCCAAAGCTTCCCGGCGAAACGGAGCCGTGTACAAACCTACAAATCCCAAAATTATAATTTTACTTGGCTTAGAGGTAATAAAAGTCTTTTTCTCCTTAACAGATTCTCGTTCAAAAGAATATCTCAACGGTTCTGCAAAAATTAAAACAGTCAACGGAATTAACAGAAATGTAATTTGCTTGCCACATCCAGAGATTCTGATGAAAAAGACAGATGAGAATCCTTGTACAAGTAGGTTTGACAAAAAAATCACCGACAGCTAAAACGAAAATGAAAGGATAAAAAGAGCCTGTGTGGCTTGAGCACTAAATTAAGGTGCAAATGTTTTACCCTACAAAAGTGCAATTTTATATAATCCCACCTTTATGTATTATAGTTCTGAGCTAATGTGCTATATTTATGCATTAAAATAACCCCATGCAAAGTCGAATTATCGGCAAGTGATATGAGGTTATTGAAAAGTTGTACCCCATATTAGGAAGAGCTTAGTGGTTTAATGAATCTCAGTTGTCATGATTAAAAAAGTTATGAATAAAATAGTTGCCATCTTGATTTTTGTATTAATTGGATTTAACTCTTCTGCTCAATCCGATACGGAAATTAGTAGATTGATTGATAGTCTTTCTTGGAAATCAATTACTATGAGCCATTCATATCATACCTTCACTCTGGATTATAAGGATTCTGTAGTGATAAAACTATTTGAGATTGGAAAACAAGCAACAAAAGGATTAGTTAACTCAATAGAGAGTCCTGACAAGACAGTAATTACACATATTATTCTTACAAATATTTATGAACCTGAAAATGGTAATGATAACCTTCCGATTAGTTATGTTTATAAGGACTGCAACGATTTGATAGGTTGGCATCATGTTTATAACGGATTGATTTGGGAGTGGTACGGTAGCGATAGTGATTATTCCATCAGCGAAACTGAGATTGATAAAATTAATACATACTGGTCTGACAGACTAAATTCGGGAATGCAACCATGGCAAAATGATGTTTATGAGATTTTCGATAAATTACATATTACCGATTCGATAAAGTATCCTTGTAATCGAGTTTATGATAATAACTCAAACCAATTAGTAATAAATGATTTAATTAAACTACTTGATACTGAATATCCATCAGTAGAGTTTGAGCAAATATTTAATACTTTAGGTAATGATTCAGTGGTTTCAAAATACGATGATTGTTTTTACATATCTTATGGAGCTGACGGTGTAGATTTTAGATTTGATGATAAAAATAACTTGACTACTTTGTTTTTTGAACCTGCTTACAAAGGAGAATTAATCGGAGGCTTGACAATGTCGTTTGCAAAAGATGAAATAATAAAAAAACTTGGGACACCAGATAATGAGCGAGAAAACTGGATATGGTACGATAAGAATGGAATTGGAATAGATTTTCATGACGATAAGACAATTAAGACATTGCAGATAAATGGACGATAAAATACGGGGTACAATCGAGTAGACGGCTGACGGTCAAATGACCGCCAGTGCGCCTCTCACAGCACCGTACGTACGGGTCTTCCCGCAAGGTTGCGGGACGGGCAGTATACGGCGGTTCTCTACACCATGGGGAATTGAAAATCGACGAAGTCAATAATGAATTTGTATTTATAAACTTTCTCAACAACTTCTGGCTATGTGCACTGCTGCTCATGCAGGTCACACACACGCTGTATAAAAAATTTGGCGGTAGTCGGGTTTGCGAAGTTTTAAGCTTTTATTTAAGTTTACCTAAATGATACTAATGAGCTTCGAAATGCCAAACTATTCATACTGCCATACGCTGAAAAACGAACCCGAATTGACAAAACGAATAATTGCGCAAGATATTATAGGTGAAATTCTTGAAGTTTATTCAGATATTGAGGAATTAGTAGAGGAAACAGAAGATTAGATTATGCCGGATAAAAAGAAACCCATGTTAAAAGTTTATCACCGTTTCTTAGACGAATCGGGCGATACGACCTTTTATGGTAAAGGAAAACGCATTATTGTTGGCGACAATGGTGTGTCGAAGACTTTTATTTTGGGCATGGTAAAGTTTAAAACAAAATTGGAGCCCATTCGTGAGCAAATAGTAAAAATGCAACACGAAATTGCCGAAGATGAATTTTATAAGGATATTCCAAGCATTAAAAAGAAAGTAAACAAAGGAGGTTACTTTTTTCATGCCAAAGATGATATCCCAGAGGTGCGAGAAAAATTCCTGAGATATATTAAAACATTAAATTGCTCCTTTGAAGCTGTGGTTGCTCGTAAATTACCAGATTTATACGAAAACAGACATAAAGGAAACGAAGCTTGGTTTTATGCCGATTTACTATCGCATTTACTGAAAAACAAGTTTACTAATCACGAAAAAATGGTTTTGAATATTGCCAGTAGAGGAAAATCAACAAAAAATCATAATTTGGATTTGGCATTGGCAAAAGCAAAAGAACGGTTTAATAATGTAAATCCTGACAAAGAAATGAAAACTAATGTGGTTTTCAATGTATTGGAGCAAACAGGAGAGCCATTATTAAATGTAGCCGATTATTTTTGTTGGTGTGTTCAAAATGTATTTGAAAAAGGACAAATGCGCTATTATAATTTTATGAAAGACCAAATATCAACAGTTGTAGATTTGTATGATTTTGAAAGTTATGGCAAAGAAGGTTGGCTAAATTATTATGAAAAAAACAATCCATTAACGGCTAAAAATGAAATAAGCCCACTTTCACACTGAGACGAGGTTTAACTCGTCAATGGCATGGAGCCAACGTTCATGTGATGCAGACTTACAATTGCAAATATACGGAAAATCGTAAATAAAGCAAGTGAATTATTAACAAATAAAATGGAAAGTATTATTTTACAAGTTCTTAATTAATTATATGCCAAGTAATAAAGAAACACTATTTCAATACCATATATGCGCTTTCCTCTAACGGGAACATGAATATATTCCTTTGAGTAAAACCGATTTTACCGATAAGGAATTCCATATTATTGAAAAACATCTTGTTTTTTTTATTACTTCTCCGCAAGCCGACAAATACGCAGTCGTTGAGGAAAACTGCGGAACTGATACTAATCGGGAAATTATAAAAGCACTGAAAGAAGAACTTTCAAGTTACCGAAGGGAGGCAAGTCTATGCTAAGCGCAGGTCGTCGAGCCGAAATAAAAGCCCAGCAACCGCACAGATGAAACTATTTGAAAAATAATGCAGAACCGAAAGTAAAATCAGAAGTCAAACAAGAATATATGAACAGGGAACTTTGGGAAAAACTCGAAGACCCAATCTATATTCAAAGAGGTGATATAATTAGCTTAATGGGAAAAACGATTATTAAAACGATACTAAGTGCAACAGGATAAGCCCACGCTAAAGCCATATAATTACTCGCAAGTGTTTTATTTTATGATGTTTGTGAATGCTTCGCATTTGCTAAGTCGCACGAAAAACCCATCGCACGATCAATTTTTGCGATACGTGAGTGCAAAACCAATCTTGATTAAGCTTTGCCGAACAAAGCAAAAATCAGCGAAGCTAAAACTTGTCAATAAGCATGTCTTTGCCAACGCTTTTTTTGCCGACCCTAAAAACTAATTTCTTCGGGCACAGCAATGCTTCGATTGAGCAGATTTTGAATGGTAAAAGGCTGATAATTAACGAACAATAAATATAGCCCAGCGTACAATCGAATCGTAGACGGCTGACGGTCATTTGACCGCCAGTGCGCCTCTCACTATTTATCCCGCTCTGCGGGACCACCGTATCCCGCAAAAAAAAAGCGGGACTGGCTGTACGGGGCTTCCCGCTACGTTGCGGGACAGGCTGTCAGTACCAGAATTTGCCGTGCGCCAATGCTGAAGCTTCAGCGGCACGCGGTTTGGCTTCCCTGATTGTGATAGCCTCCCGTAATTCTACGGGACAAGTCGTTCCGAACTAGATTCGGAAGGACTTTTACCCTGTGGAATATTAGCAAGTTATTCCACGGGGTGAACCTTGTAGAATATTAGCAAGCTATTCCACGGGATCAACCCTATGGATAAAATACACTACAGACCTTGGTTTATTCAAGATAGTTTGTATTTTTAATTGAAAATATTATAAATACACTACAATATGAAAAAAATACCGGTAATTGGCATAGGTGCATCTGCAGGGGGACTAAAAGAATTTGAGCATTTTTTTAAGCACATGCCAGCCGGAAAAGAAGTGGCTTTTGTACTTATTCAACATCTGGCTCCCGACCATAAAAGTATTTTGGCAGATATTGTGAAGCGATATACCGAAATGGATGTATTTCAGGTGGAGGATAAAGTAAAGGTAGAAGCAGGTAAAGTATATATTATTCCACCCAACAATCTTTTGACCATTGCAAAAGGGAAATTATTGCTTTCGCCCATGCAAAAAGATCATGGCAGGTATTTACCTATTGATTTTTTTTTCCGTTCATTAAAAGACAGTTTAGGCGAAGAAGCAATTGCCGTAATTTTATCCGGAACCGGTTCGGATGGTACATTGGGTATTAAAGAAGTGAAAGAAGCCGGTGGCTTAACCATTGTGCAGCAACCTGAAACTGCCGACTACGATGGAATGCCAACAAATGCAATTAAAACAGGTTTAATTGATTTTATTATACCTGTTGAAGATATGCCCGATACCATTTTGTCGTACATTGAAAACAAACTTAAAGGAAATAAAACAATAAAACTGGTTGATGCAAAAGAAGTTAGCTATTTTAACCAGATATTTAATCTGATAAAACAACAAAAACGGCACGATTTTACAAATTATAAACGAAATACAATTCTTAGGCGAATTGAGCGCAGACTAACTGTGAATAAGTTTGATGATTTAAAAGATTATATTGACCTTCTAAAAGCAAATCCCAAAGAAATAGATACTCTTTACAAAGAATTACTCATAAGTGTTACCAGTTTTTTTCGCGATGCAGAAACTTTCAAGTTTGTAGAAAAAAATCTTATCCCAAAAATAGTAGCTCAAGCCGAAAATCAGACGGTACGTATTTGGGTTCCGGCTTGTGCTACCGGCGAAGAAGCCTATTCGTGGGCAATGCTTTTTAAAGCATATGTAAACGACAATAAATTGAATCACGAAATACAAATATTTGCTTCAGATATTGATGCCGAAGCGGTTGAAAGAGCAAGAGAAGGCTATTACACCAACAACATAGTGGCTGATGTGCCTAGGGAACTTTTAGAACGTTTTTTTATTAAAGAAAAAGAAGGTTATAAAGTTAAAAACTCGATTCGCGAAAGCGTTATTTTTGCCGACCAAAACCTATTACAAGACCCTCCATACTCCAGGCTCGACATGGTAAGTTGTCGAAATGTATTAATTTATCTCGACAACGAATTACAACAAAAAGCAATATCCATATTGCATTACGCACTGAAACCAAATTGCACATTGGTACTTGGCAATTCCGAAAGCCTTGGCAATTCGGCGCAATATTTTAAGGTGGTTGACCGCAAATTTAAGATATTTACAAAAATTGATAACACTGATATTACTGGTCGTGTATGGAAAATGAATTACCAACGTCTGGAAAATCAGATACCGGCTAAAAAAGCAGTTACAGAACCAATAGCAGCTTTAACAAAAGAGTTTATTCTCGATCGATATACACCCCCCAGTGTTGTAATTGACTACGATGGAGAAATGGTATATATACAGGGAAAGACTGGGAAATATCTGGAATTATCAACCGGAGAAGTTAAAAACAACATTGTGAAAGTTGCCCGTGAAGGTTTAAAAGTACCTTTATTAAATGCTATCCGCAAAGTAAAAACCAAAAACGAAGAGATTATTCACAAGAATATACGGGTAAAAACCAATGGTGACTTTGAATTCGTTAATTTATGTATTTCACCTTTTAAAAAGAACAATAAAGATACTGGCTTGCTTATCGTGATATTTGAGCCAACAATAGCGAACACTCAAATTAGTGGTGATAATATGGATAGCAATGCAGAGCATGTTACCATACTTGAACTTGAAAAAGAACTTGCCGAAAAGGAGCAATATCTGCAAAATACCATCGAGGAGCTGGAAACCACCAACGAAGAATTAAAATCGTCGAATGAAGAAGCACAATCTACCAACGAAGAATTAAAAAGTACCAACGAAGAATTAGAAACATCAAAGGAAGAATTGCAGTCGGTGAACGAAGAGTTGAGCACCTCGAACAACGAGCTGATATTGAAAATTGATGAATTGGCGAAAGTAAACAATAACCTGAAAAACTTACTTGATGCCACCAATATAGCTACCATATTCCTGGATCGAAACATGAAAATATTCAATTTCACACCATCGGTTTCTGAGATAATTGATCTCCTGCATACCGATATTGGTCGCTCTATCCAACAATTCACCAATAATCTTAACTACGACAATTTAATTGAGGATACAAAACAGGTACTAAAAACATTAATCCCCAAAGAAAAAGAAGTTTATCTGGCAAATAAAAATTATTTCTGGATGCGTATTATCCCATACTTAACTATCGAAAATGTTATTGAAGGGGTAGTAATAACTTTTACAAATATTACCGAAAAGAAAAAACAAGAAGCAGAGCTTGAAAAATACAGCAATCATTTAGAAGAACTTGTTGAGGAGAAAAGCAAAAAAATAAAAGAAAGTGAAGCCTTGCTGTATGAGACAGAAAAAACAGCAAAAATAGGGGGCTGG
>JAGXIO010000043.1 GCA_024635555.1 Saccharicrinis sp. | reverse complement strand
TTAAAACCAAACAGGCTAAATGCGGCTAAAGCCATTAGTTACTGCACATTCATAACCGTTGGCTAAAGCCAACGGCAATGAAAAAAATAACATGCACTAAATTAAATTCTATGAGATTCGGACAGCACAACTCTAAATCTCTGCTAATCACATAAACCTTAACATTACCTACAACCCATACTTGCGAAGCAGTAACTTTATTTACGTGACGCAAAAAATAAACCACGAATTCGACGAATTTTACGAATTAAAATTGAACTACTGCGTAGTTCTTTAAAATTACATTACATTTCTAAAAATTGGCGAACCAAAAACATAAATCAACTGCAAAGCAGTTACAATTAACAATGAAATTGCTTATTTCTAAGGTATTGTTGAATTCCTTTCAGTCATTTCGTTTAATTAGCTAAATTCGCGGACAAAAGAAAAAACTACGAAGCAGTAACATTTAAAAATCAACCTCGTATTTGAGGACAGACATATGAGCAAAACCGTTATAAAAATAGAGAACCTATCCAAAGTATATCGCCTTGGCGAAGTTGGCACCGGCACCCTCTCCCATGACCTCAACCGCTTCTGGAAGATGAACATTCTGGGTAAGGACGATCCATATGCCAAGGTAGGCCAGGTAAACGACAGGACACAAAAGGCCGTTAAGGGCGAACATATAAGTGCTCTTAGCAACATCAACCTCGAGGTTAAAGAAGGCGAAGTGCTGGGCATTATAGGTAAAAACGGAGCCGGCAAAAGCACCCTTTTAAAACTCCTAAGCCGTGTTACCTCTCCCACCACAGGCAGCATAAAGGTAAAGGGGCGGCTGGCTTCCTTATTGGAGGTGGGCACCGGATTCCACCCTGAGATGACGGGCCGCGAAAACATATATATGAATGGCACCATTATGGGCATGCGCAAATGGGAGATAGACAAACAACTGGATGCCATTGTGGACTTTGCCGGCGTGGCCAAATACCTCGACACCCCCACCAAACGCTATAGCAGCGGCATGACGGTGCGACTGGGCTTTGCCATTGCCGCCCATCTGGAGCCCGAAATACTCGTAGTGGACGAAGTACTCGCCGTGGGCGATGCCGAGTTCCAGAAAAAAGCCATAGGCAAAATGCAGGATGTAAGTAAAAACGATGGACGCACGGTGCTGTTTGTGAGCCATAATATGGCGGCTGTGCAAAGTTTGTGCTCAAAATCAATATTACTCAGCAATGGAACAAAGGTTTTTGAAGGCCTAACAAGTAAAACTATTGAAGAATACTTGTATGGTGAAAATCAAATTAAATCCTCAATGAAGTGGAACTTGAAGAGTGCTGCTGGAAATGATATTTGTAAGATCGTTCAAATTGACTTTAAAAACATGAATGGCAAGCAAATCGATAAAGCTTCCATAAACGAAGACTTCATTCTTGATATAGAATATATGGTATTAAAGGATTGTATTGCCATTAACCATTCTGTTGCTATTTATAATGAAAAAGGTGAGCATATTTTATCTTCGACATCTCAATCTGATCAAGTTTTTTACAGAAAGCCTCATACCCCCGGTTTATACAAATCAAGTTGCTTTTTCCCTAGGAGTCTATTCAACGATGGTGATTTATTTTTTAGCTTTTACCTTGTAGGAGAAAGCTATAATGTGATAACACAGTTGGATAAAATTATTAAAATTAACTTATTTGATGATGGACAATTAAGAGGTGGGTATTTTGGTTATTGGGGCGGAAGTCTAAGGCCAAACCTAAATTGGGAAACTCAAAAAGAAAATGTATAAAAAGATTTCATTTTTCATTAAAAGACCAATCCTGTTATCTCATTATGTCTATTATTACATAAGATCAATATTTATAACTGAAAAGTATGACTTGATTATAATTGATGATGTTTTCCCGAACCCAATATCATCATGGAGACATGAAGAATTTTTAATGTATTTAGATAAAATAGACGCAAGTATATGTGTCCTTTGTACTGGCAGTTCAATTGGTGCATTACATCAAAAGCAAGGGATAAAAAAATACATCCAGTTATTTGGCAAAAGATACCCTAACCACAAATTAAAAGTAAAGCGTTTCGAATATTTTAGAAAAGTAAAAGTAAAACATGCGTACTTACTTTTTTTAGATAATACATCACAACATTTACAATTCTTGTCTAAAAATAATATTCCATTCTCATTTACATTATACCCCGGTGCTGGATTATTTCTTAATCAAAAAAAAACCAAAACAAGCATAGTAAAAATAGAGAAGTCAAACTTGCTTAAAAATGTAATTACTACTCAAACCATTACAACAAACTACTTACTTGATAATAATTTAATACCAAAAGATAAAATCAAGTTTATTTATGGAGTAGTTACACCAACTGCAATGCTCAACCTTAATAATAATAACAAAGAATTCTTTATTAATGATAACATGAACATTGCATTTGTTGCCAATAAACAAATGAAAGGTGGAATTGATAAAGGATACGACACCTTTATGGAAGCAGCCTGTATCCTTGCACAGCATAGCAACAAATTTCATTTTCATATAATAGGCCCTTGGGAAAAAGATGATTACCCCACAAACATACCAATGAGTAATTTGAAATATTACGGCATGCAATTCAATAATGATTTAATTACAATCTATAAGAAGATTGATTTGATTGTCTCCCCAAATAAGCCATTTATTTTAAAGCCTGGAGCTTTTGATGGTTTTCCTACTGCAGCTTGCAGTGAAGCGGCTTTATGTAGAGTGGCAATGATGATAACTGATCCTTTAAATCTTAATATTCACTTTACTAATAATAAGGATATAATAATTATAAAACCTGAAGTAGAAGAAATAATTGATAATGCATTACTTCTATTAAAGAACCCTCAAAAACTTATTTCTATTGCAACTAATGGAGAGGCAATCTGTAAAAAAATATATTCTTTTCAAAGTCAAATAGCTCCTAGAATAAAGATGCTGGAACAAAATATAAAAAACTCATGATACAAGTGACTACACCCTTCCTGCCGCCCAAAGAAGAATATAAAGCCTATATCGATAAAATATGGGATAAGAATTGGCTGACCAACAATGGCCCACTACTTAACGAATTGGAGTTAAAGCTAAAAGAGCACTTGGGATTAGAGCATTTGCTCTATGTAAACAATGGGACTATAGCCCTGCAACTGGCGATTAAGGCATTGGACTTAAGCGGCGAAATCATCACTACCCCTTTCTCGTTTATTGCCACCACAACAGCCATTGTTTGGGAAAATTGCAAACCCGTGTTTGCCGATATTGATCCTTTGAGCTATAACATCGACCCGGCTAAAATTGAAGCCTGTATTACGGATAGAACAAGTGCCATATTGGCCACACATGTATTTGGTAATCCTTGCGATATAGAGGCCATTGAAGCCATTGCCAAAAAACACCATTTAAAAGTCATTTACGATGCGGCACATTGCTTTGGGGTACAATACAAAGGAAAGTCGGTATTAGAATATGGCGACATCAGTACCATTAGTTTTCATGCCACCAAGTTATACCATACTACCGAAGGCGGCGCCATGGTTACCAAATCGCCACAATTAACGTATAGATTAGCCAAGCTGCGTAACTTTGGATTTAAAACTGCGGAATCATTTGACGGCATCGGTATCAATGCTAAAAACTCCGAATTTCATGCGGCTATGGGTTTGTGTAATTTGAAGTATATCGAAGCTATAATGGCAAGCCGTAAAAAGCAATATCTGTTCTACAATGATACATTAAGAAACTTAAATGTAGAACACCAAACCATACACAAAGAAGCTACATACAATTATTCCTATTACCCTATCTTGTTTAAGTCGGAGGAGCAGCTTTTAAAAACAAAGGCCGAATTAGAAACCAACTGGGTGTATCCACGGCGTTATTTCTATCCTTCCTTATCCAGTCTTGAGTACATCGAAAAGCAAAACACCCCGATATCGGATGATATTAGCCAACGCATTTTGTGTTTACCGTTATATCACAATTTAACAAGCGAGGATCAGGACTATATTTGCAGAATACTTTTAAGGGCACAAAAATACTAAACATGGTTATACTAGGTGGCAGCGGGCATGCCAAGGAAATAATAGACGTTCTACTTCTCAATGGTTTCAATGGCGATATCGCACTTTTCGACGATGTAACGCCAAATGAACTATGGCCGGTTCTTTTTAAAAATTATAAACGACTGCAGAATACCGAAGAATTAAGCCAATGGCTTAAAAACGAACCCTCCTTTGTGATTGGTGCAGGTGGCATCAAGGCAAAACACATCCTATGGAAAAAAGCTGTGGATGCGGGTGGAAAACCAGCAACACTTCAAGCGCATAATGCGTCTATTTGTACCGGCAAGGACAATATTAATGAAGGCTGTACTATGATGCAAATGGTCTTTGTGAGTAGCGATGTAAAAATAGGCAAAGCCGTGCTTATCAATGCACGAGCTAACATCCACCATGACGTAAGTATTGGCGATTTTTCAGAAATTGCACCTTCTGCCCTACTACTGGGCCGATGCCATGTAGGTAAGAATACATTAATCGGCGCAGGTGCCATTATATTGCCGGATATACGCATTGGCGATAATTGTACCATTGGAGCAGGCTCTGTTGTAACAAAAAATATTCAGAACAATCAATTGGTTAAAGGAAACCCTGCAAAATGAGAAAATATTTACCTAATTTCCTAAAACCAATTATTCGCTTTGTATATTATAAGAATGAACGAAAAAAAATTTTTAGAGAATTCCAAATACGTAAAAGCCAGAATAAAGCTATTAAAGAACTATATTCTGAAAATGAATCGTCACTTATCGTTTTCCTCATTGATGGAGCAAATTGGTTTACAGGAACTGATTCTATTTCTGGAGGCATTATGTCTATTTCATCTATTTATGAAGAAACATTAAAACTTGAAGAGCTACATAAATGCAAATCGATTATGGTAACACATAAAGATGCGCATCTATTACTCCGGCTTACTAAATTCCCAAATAACATTCCAATATTTAGATTTAATCAACTTTTCCAGCACTTTAAAAAGTTAAACAAAATTATCATTCACATTCCTGATTGTTATTTCAATATTTGTATTCAACAATTAATTGATAAGCATAATTGGTTTACACACATTCAAGATAAACACGTTAATATCCTAAATCAGAACATACTACTAATGCCCACCCCATCTGAAATCGCTCAAAGTTATATAATAGCTTCAAAGGTTACACAAACTACTGCTCACGATAAATATACAAATAAGCAATTCCGAGATTTTTATAAAATCCCCCTTCATAAATTATCTGTATTCACTGATTGCACTAAATATTATGCGAAAAAGTATAAAGAAAAAGAAAATCTAATATTGTTCTCTCCGGATGATCCGCTAAAAAACAAAATATTATCATCGAAAATAAACTTTGATTTACCTCATTACCAAACTAGAACAATAGAAAACCTATCTTATTCTGAATATTTAAAGCTAATATCAAAAGCAAAATTTACAATTACTTTTGGCGAAGGATTAGATTACTATTTCATTGAATCGGTTTATTCCGGATCAATAGCAATAGCAATATATAATGAAGATTTTTTTACGGAAAACTTCAAGGAATTAACGACTGTATATAATGACTTCGAATGCTTAAAGTCAAATATTGTAAATTTTATTAAAACATGTGATAATTCTCCTATAAATTATCAAGCAACAAACAGTCAACAAAAGTCGGCTATTAACGCAGTTTATGACCATCAAGTATACGTAAATAACATCAAGAAATTTTATCTGGAAGAATATACATACAATTAATAAATGGAAATGAAAAACATACTCATTACGGGTGGTGCTGGTTTTATTGGCAGTAACCTAACAAAGAAGCTTGTTTCATTAGGTTATAATATAGTGATCCTTGATTGTTTCTTACCTCAAATACATGGAGAAAACTATCATGAATCTTATACTTACAAGCAAGTTAAAAATATCGCTACTATTATTAAGGGAAGTGTATTATCAAAGGAAGACTGGATAAAAGCTACCAAGGGAATTGATGCCATAATACATTTAGCAGCTGAAACTGGTACCGGACAATCAATGTATAATATCTCGCAATATTGTAATTCAAATATAATAGGTACTTCATTGATGTGGGATGTTATAGCACAACAGGAAAATCGCACCATTAAAAAAGTAATAATAGCATCCTCACGCGCCATATATGGCGAGGGCAAATATCATTGTAAGGATCATGGAACCATTTATCCTGATATGAGAAATGACAAGGATCTTTCCAAGGGAGATTACAATGTGAAGTGTCATCTATGTAATCAAAATGCAAAAGCTTTAGCAACAACTGAAGATTCACTTATCCATGCAGCTTCTGTTTATGGTTTTACTAAAGCAGCGCAAGAAGAACTATGCATGATTACCGGAAAATCCATTAATATACCAGTAGCCAGTTTAAGATATCAAAATGTATACGGACCAGGTCAATCCCTTAAAAATCCATACACAGGGATTTTGTCTATATTTTCAAACTTAATACGGAATAAACAAGCTATTAATATATTTGAGGATGGTATGGAAAGTAGGGATTTTATTTATATAGATGACGTTGTCAATGCCACAACGCTTGCTCTTCAAAATAATAAAGCCAATTTTCAGTCTTTTAATGTAGGTAGTGGAAAACGTACAACAGTATTGCAAGTTGCTAATTCTTTAATGAAGGCACTTAACATAGAAACAGAAATAAATATTACTGGCCAATACCGTATTAGTGATATTCGGGAGAATTTTGCAGATCTAACTAAAATTGAATCACTTCTTGGATTTAAACCAAAAGTTGAATTTCAGAAAGGCATCACATCTTTTATCAATTGGGTTAAGGAACAAGAAATAGAAGAGGACAATTATGAACAATCTCTTCTTGAAATGAAAAATGCAGGTCTATTTAAAGATATAAAATCATGAGCCAACCCCTAGTAACAGTAGGTATGGTTACCTACAATTCTTCACATTACTTAAAACAGGCAATTGAAAGTGTATTAGTTTCTAGCTATCATAACTTTGAATTGATAATTAGTGATGATTGCTCATCAGACAATACTATTGATATAGCACGTTCTTATAGTGATCCGCGTATTAATATTTATAAAACAGAGCAAAATTGTTATCAATATCACAATCGTAACAATGTATTAAATAAGGCCAAAGGAAAGTATATCATATATATAGATGGTGATGACATGATATACCCTCATGGACTAGAGTATATGGTTAAAATGCTTGAAGCGTTTCCAAATGTAGGGATGGCAGTATTGAGTTGGTATAGAAATAATATTTTTTGGCCAATAATATTATCCCCAAAACGATTTTATACAGCTGAATTCTTTCATAAAAGTTTTGTTAGTACAGCCTTGAGCCATGTAATCTTTAATACTGCTAAATTCAAACAAAATGGAGGTTTCCCAACTATACATATTTCTAGTGATGACCTAGCTCGATACAGAATGGCATTGAATTGGGACACACTTGTTATTTCTGACAACCATACATGGTGGCGAGAAACTCCAGGTCAAGAATCAAGTAAATTATCAAAATCGTTACAGGGTTTTATCGAAAGACACCAACAAAAATGTGAAGTATTAATAAATGCAAACTGCCCTTTCAATGAAAAGGAAAAAAAAATGGCTTATTTAAATTTGAACATCGCAGTTTCAAAAATGCTGGTTAAAAGCGCATTACTATTGAAAATAAAATCCTTCGTTAAACTTTCTAAAACTGTAAAAATACACCCTTTGTTTTTATTTAATGCATTTAAAAAGCCAATCGTCATTGATCCATTTGAAGGTCATGACTCATCAAACCCATATAGAATTCCAAATGGCAGTAACCCATACTGTAAGTCTTATTCAAAAGAAACTACATAAAGTATGGATTCACCTAAGGAACTATCAGTAAGTATATGGATGATAAGCTATAATCATGAGCTATATATTGAACAAGCGATAGAGAGTGTATTGGCTCAAAAAACCAATTTTAAGATAGAACTCATTATTGGAGAAGATAATAGCACAGATAACACAGCCAGCATTATACAAGATTATGCCAATACATATCCGGAAATAATAAAAGTAGAATTCCATAAGCCCGGTTTAGGCATGATGGGTAATATGCTTTCGACCTTGAATAGATGCCAAGGAAAATACATTGCTCTTTTAGAGGGGGATGATTATTGGACAAACGAGTATAAACTCCAAAAACAGGTTGATTTTATGGAGGCACATATGGAAATGAGTTTCTGTTTTCATAATGCTACTGTTATTTATGAAGATTCTTCAAAACCCAATCATCCTTTTGCTAATTTAGAAGAACGAAGCTATAATGGTGACGAAATAATAAGTAATTGGATTGTACCAACTGCCTCTGTCCTATTCAGAAATAACCCAATTAATTTCCCGAAATTTGCCGCAAATTGCGCGCATGGTGATATTCTGCTGTTTTTGTTATTGCTGGAAAATGGAGAAGCTCACGCTTTTAATGACACGTGGTCTGTTTATCGAAAAAACAACTTGAGCATTACGAACAAAAATCAAAAAAACGACAAATTCATCAAAAGTGTTATAGCGCAAAATAAGAAAATGCAATCCTATTTTAAAGATAAATATAAAACTGCGTTAAAAAAGCAATATTCATATTGGCAATTGGCCTTAGTTGCAAACTATCTTACAAACAAGAAATATGGTTTATTTTTAGTTAATATTGTTCACTTAATAATAAATGAACCATCATTATTAATAAAAAAACTATCAAACAGAATTCATTGATCAAAACAAACTTCAATACAGCCATTATTCCCGCTAATCCGCTTTAACCTTTCCGGAACAAGACAGGTTCGTTTACAAAAAACTTGGAAGCAGTATAACAACTTAATCATCTAATCACTAATCCCTTAATCCTCCCTACCACACATGGGCTACATATACATTTTCGGCTGCATTCTATTTACGGTTTACGGCCAGCTGGCGCTTAAATGGCGCATGAACCTCAAAGGACAACTTCCGGAGGGTTCTGTCGAAAAAGCAATATACATGGCAAAGCTATTTCTGGATCCCTGGCTATTAAGCGGATTTGCCGCTGCCTTTGTAGCCAGCCTGTTTTGGATGGCCGCCATGACCAAGTTCGAAATTTCCTTTGCCTACCCCTTTATGAGCCTCGCCTTTGTATTGGTGTTGGTGCTAAGTATTATTATATTTGGCGAATCCTTTACCTGGGGCAAAGTGGCCGGCCTTGGCCTTATTATACCATTTATACAATTAGATTAATGCATGGTATAATGCCGATAACCTGTCCCGCACTTGTTACGGGATAATAATGACTAGCGTGAAGGAACACAGTGAACTTGACGTTAAGTTCATTATATAATCGGTATCATCGCCGGAATTATTGTAACTGTTAAACTATGAAGAATCCCGAAATATCTATTGTAGTGCCGCTATATAGGTGTAGCAAGGCCGTACCTGAACTTACCAGCCGATTGATTCAATCCTTATCAAAACTTACACATGATTTCGAAATCATCTATATAAACGATGCAAGCCCCGAAAATGATTGGGAAGAAGTTGCTAAATGTACACGCTCCGATGAAAGAGTAAAAGGAATAAATCTATCGCGCAATTTTGGTCAGCATTACGCCATTACCGCCGGCTTGCATTATGCTTTAGGAAACTGGGTGGTTGTGATGGATGGAGATTTACAAGACCAACCCGAAGAAATTGCGCACTTGTATCATAAAGCCATGGAGGGTTTCGATATGGTATTGGCCCGCAGAAAAGAGCGGCAGCATTCCTTTTTAAAACGTACCGCATCAAAATGGTTCTATATTACACTAGCCTATTTAACCGATACAGAACAAAATTCGGAGATCGCTAATTTTGGAATTTACCATAAGGCAGTTATTGATGCTATTTTATCGATGAAGGATAAAACACGTTACTTCCCTACCATGGTGCGCTGGGTAGGATTTAGCAGAACCGAAATAGCTGTTGAACATGCCGCACGATATGATGGCAAAAGCAGTTACAATCTGCGCTCTTTGACTAATTTAGCCTTGAATACAATCCTTTCCTTTTCGGATAAGCCTTTGCGCCTTACTGTAAAAATAGGTATCGCTATTTCTGCATTTTCATTTCTAATTGCCGCTATTACTTTTATCCGATACGTGGCTGGATATATTACGGTGAGTGGATATAGTAGTATGATGATTTCTTTTTGGTTTCTATCGGGCATCATCGTCACACTCATTGGTATGTTGGGCTTATATACGGGGCGTATTTTTGATCAGGTAAAAGATCGTCCGGTTTTCATTGTTCAACAAACACTTAATCTCGATAAATGATCAGATATTTAGAATGGGATTCACTGTTTTTTGAACAGAAAATTGGTTTTTTTGAAATTCCTGTATTAACCCAAGAATCTTTAGAAAACTTATTGAAAGAAAAATTGGGCCAGCATTACGATTTGATTTACCTATCTATCGTTAAAACCGATGCTGACGCAGAAAAATTTCTGATAAAAAACAACATTCCCGTTATCGACAGAAAGGTGACTTATGTAGTCAAAGAAATTACCAAGCCTGAGCAACTAAACGATTTTGTAAAACCTTACCATGGCATTCTATCCGACAAACTACTTCAACTTGCCTTTTTAAGTGGACATGAAAGTCGGTTCAAAAAAGATCCTGTATTAAGCAATAAGTTTGAAGCTCTCTATAAACAATGGATTGAAAAATCAATATCGGGTGAAATGGCTAATGTGGTATTGGTAGCTTGCGTAGATGATGATATAAAAGGATTCGTGACCGTTAAAAAGAAAAACAGCGACGGACAAATAGGGTTAATTGCAGTTGCCCCCTCATGTCAAGGCCAAAATATGGGAAGCAAATTAATTATGGCTGCTCATGATTGGTACTACAAAAATAACATAACAAGTGCCTCAGTTGTAACACAACAAAATAATATAGCGGCATGCAGATTATACGAGAAGATGGGCTACATAAAGGAAAGCACAAAACTAATTTACCACCTTTAAGTATATGCATTCCACCAAACGAATTTATTTCCCCAATCTGAACGGTCTTCGGTTCATCGCAGCATTTGCAGTGATTATTCATCACATAGAACAACTCAAATCCATTTTTAACATTAATAGTTTATGGAATTCTAAGGGATTACTTCCCTCCGTAATTCACAGCATTGGCTCACTTGGCGTAGTCCTATTCTTCGTGTTAAGTGGATTTTTGATTACTTATTTGCTGTTAGCCGAAGAGGAAAAAACCAAGACTATAGCTATAAAAAAATTCTATATCAGACGCATACTGCGCATTTGGCCACTTTATTTACTTATTGTCCTCTCTTCGCTTTTTATACTGCCCCATATAAATATACTTTTATGGCCTGGCTATTCTTTAGAAACTACACAAGCCCATCTTGGTTGGAAACTTTTATTGTATCTATTTTTCTTTGCCAATTTAGTTTTGTCCATGTTTGGAGTTATCCCGTTTGCTTCTCAAACATGGTCGGTAGGTACCGAGGAACAATTTTATTTTGTTTGGCCAGTTATTGTGAAATACATCAAAAAACATAGAGCATTATTGTTCATAGCCATCATTGTTGCTTATAACTTGTGCTATCTCTTTATAAACACTCCTCACAGCAATTTCGTTCCCTATAAACATGTCATTAAAGCCTTTGTTAATGGTTTTGCCATTGATAATATGGCAATAGGTGGGCTAATTGCTTATTGCTTATATAAAAACAAGCCTATTCTAAAATATATTGTCAACATTTACACTTTTATTTTAGCGTTAGGACTAATCGTTGGCATACTGATTCATCCAATATTTACACCATACATTAACCACGTTAAATTCCCAATATTATTTGCTGTGCTTATTGTAAACTTAGCAGCAAACCCGGCATTAAGCAAAGTACTCGAACATAAAGCACTCAATTATTTGGGCAGTATATCCTATGGCTTATACATGTTTCATCCCATTGCAGTTACCATAGCCATAAAAATGGCTATCTATAACCATTCGCAATCAAACTATATCATATATCCTATTAGCATTGTACTATCCATACTGATATCCGCAATATCATTAAAGTACTTTGAAAACAATTTTTTAAAATTGAAACATAAATTTTCCATCATCAAAAGTGGCAGCAAAGAATAGGCAAACCATGCAAATTCCACCTGTATATATCAACTAATACAAATCAACTAATTAACACAGATTAATACGAATTTATCTTGATTAAATTAATGCACAGCATCAATTGAGTCGTGTTAATTAGCAAAAATTCGTTGACAAATTAGCTGACAAAAATTTTACACGTATTCTTGATCAACAATATAAACCATGATCCCATTTAACAAACCCTACCTAACCGGCAAAGAGGCCCACTATTTATATCAGGCGGTATATTCGGGCCATATCAGCGGCAACGGTATTTACACCAAAAAGTGCCAGGCTTTTTTCGAGGAGCGCTGGGGCTTTAAAAAAACCTTGCTCACCACCTCCTGCACCGATGCACTGGAAATGTGCGCCATGCTATTGAATATTGAGCCGGGCGACGAGGTTATTGTGCCATCCTATACTTTTGTGAGCACAGCCCTGGCCTTTGTGCGCCAAGGCGCCAAAATAGTATTTGCCGACAGCCGTGCCGACCATCCCGGCATGGACGAAGATAAAATAGAGCAACTGATAACGCCCAAAACCAAAGCCATAGTGCCCGTACATTATGCCGGTGTGGCTTGCGATATGGGTAAAATTATGGCCATAGCCAACAAACACCATATTTTTGTGGTAGAAGATGCCGCCCAGGCAGTAGATAGTTATTATAGAAGCCCCACCCCAACCCTCCCCCAAGGGGAGGGGGTTAAAAAACCTCTCGGAAGTATCGGCCATCTGGGCTGTTTCTCATTTCATGAAACCAAAAACATACAATGTGGCGAGGGCGGTTTATTGGCTATTAACGATGATCGCTTTGTAAAGCGAGCCGAGATATTGTGGGAAAAAGGCACCAACAGAGCCGAGTTTTTCCGTGGCGAAATTAACAAATATGGATGGGTGGATACGGGCAGCAGTTTTTTACCCAGCGAGCTGAACACCTCCTTTTTATATGCCCAACTGGAACATTTAGAAGAAATACAAAACAGAAGAAAAGCAATATGGGACACCTACCACAATGCCTTCGCCACCTTGCAAGCCAAAGGTATGGTAGTCTTGCCTAATGTGCCCGAATACGCTACCGTCAATGGCCACATGTACTACCTGATATGTCGGTCATTAGACGTCCGCACCGCATTAATCCAGTACTTAAAGCAACATAACATACATGCCGTTTTTCATTACCAGAGCCTGCACAAGAGTGAATTCTACAAAAATAAATATACCGGAGAAAGCTTAGTGCAAGCCGATAAATATACCCAACAATTGGTGCGCTTGCCATTCCATCTGGATCTTACCAATGATGATTTACAATTCATAGTTAATACAATCAAACAGTTTTTTGATGAAGAATAAGATTATAGCACACGCAAGTGCTAACATCCTGTACCTGTTTTTCTTCCTGTTTTATCCAATAACGTATGGCACTATTGGCTTAGCGCAAGTTGCCCTCGTAAGTATTGGTTTACTTGGGTTAGCATTCATTGGCAGTGCCCTATTAAGCTATTCCAAGGCAATAACTAATATTTTTGTTTTCTGGATGCTTTCCTATATCATTGGAGGAATATTTATTGGTGTACTAAGCAGTGTTTTACCAACAAAAGCACTGGGCTTTATATTTGTTTTTTTATGCTTTGTAAGTATTGTTATATGGATAAAACGAAAGGCACATTTAAATCTATTAGCGAACACCACAGGCTTATTTTCCATAGCACTTTCAGCAGCTATCATATTGGCTTACACGCTTATTGATTCAGATATTTATCAAGCTCAAAACACCTTTCCTTTTCAGGCCGAAAACAGTCTGCCCGATCCTTATTTTTTCACGCTCATCACACAGTCACTCTCTGTTGACCATCTTTTCAATGCCTTTTACGATCAAGGTGGTGCATTAAACTATCAAATTATTTCATTTCTTGCCCCGTCGTTTTTTACCAAACTATTTGACATACCAGCTCAGGTAAGTCTATGGGGTATCTGGATGCCAGCCTATAAACTATTTGGTTTTCTATTACTGGCTTTTGGCATAAAAAAGAGCGTGAAAAATACAATAAGCAGCAAATGGTGGATAATACCTTTAATTGTAACCTTATTATTTGCTTTAGCTCCCATCAACCCAAAATATCTTATTCAATTAGATCTATCCAAAATCGTTTTTCTTGGTACGGGCTATTTATTACCTGGTGGCAATCCTCCTTTTACCATGGCCATGGCATTGATGGGCGCAACACTAATCTTTTTTAAACAAAGTGATTGGACTAAATTTGATGGTATCTTATACACCTGCTTACTAGCCTTAATTATTGGCACAAAAACAGCACTTTTCATTCCTTTAGGAATATACATGGGTATTATGTCATTATTCAAATACAACTATGACAAAAAACCACTTTTATATACTATAAGTGCAGCAATATTAGGTGCTTGTATATATGCGGTTTTATTTGGTAGCAGTGATGGCCTCATCAAAATATATTTTAATCCGGGATTCTATATCGAATACTTTAACCAATTACTTCAAACAACGGGATTATTAAGTGGCACAATAATCATGGTGTCTTCCTTACTTATTTGGGGAGGTATCAGATGGCTTATTTTGGCCACGGGTTTATTTCAAAACAAAACAAAACTTTTACCTGAAATACTAGCCATTTTAACCGCCATGGCGTTTACTGTGCTTTTGCCATTGCTATTCAGGTTTAAACTGTTAGCACCAGATGGCTCGGTTTTGCAAGACGTTTCATTTGATCTCATTCAATTTATAAGGGCTGCATTTTTTCTTCTAACTATTTCAACCATCATCGTATTATTCAACCTAAAATTCAAGCAACAAAAATTAAATCAAATCACCATTATTGCATTGTGCCTCTACTGTTCCGTAACATTGGCATCAAATATTCATCGATTCATGACGGAGGATGTGATTGAGGCAGATAATACATGGCGAAAGGAAGTACGTAATGAGTGTACACCAAAAGGATTATATGCTATATCTGCTAATCGTATCTATTCGGGTCAGTTATTGGCGGCAGAAGGAATAGGCCCATGGTGGTTTACCTGTAAACGTGGCGATGGATCGGGATACATACTTACCAACAAAAATTATTACAGAGCTGAACTTATGCACCAGTTAATAACAAACAAAGCACCTCATATTCAAATAGCAAAAATGAAAAGTGAAGGCGTTAAATATATTGTTGCCCATCCAGATAATATCGCAATATTTGAGCAGCTCGAAATGAGTGGCTTATTGCTGCAAAATGATAATAACAAATGGTTATTCACTTTAAATTAGGTAATAACTACCTTAATTTTATGTATCAATACCACGCCAGCTTCCCTGCCTTGTCCGCTGAGGCTGAATCGTACTTTAAAGATTTAGATGTGGGTAAAATGTGGCCGGTCGGTGGAAAAAGATTTAAACAGTTAGCTAGAGTCATTGGACTGAAAAATTCGCTAAAAATAATTTCAAAAATTAAGTATGTTAAAAGATAACATTGTTTGGGCTAAACTACCAAGAGCAGGACTAGGTAACAAATTATTAGTTTGGGCAGATGCATATATTTTCGCTCATAATAACAACTTGCGTCTATTCACAACAGGATGGTTTACTATCTACTTAGGTCCATTTTTAAGACGAGAGAAAAATAAACGATTCTATTTTAGAGAATTCAATAGCATTGGTTTTTTTGCCTATGTTAAACTTGCATATTCTAGAATTGTTTTAGATCTAAAAAACATCAATCCTAACAATCAACCTATTTCTCAAAAGATTACTAGCAAAAGTGTTTATAAATTCACTCAATATCCAAATTATACAATCTGGTTCAAATCAATAAGTCAAAATATTGATCTTATAAAAAAAGGCCTAAACGAATCATTACATAAATCAGTAATCAAATCACTTGACAATACGCCAGATCCATTTATAGCCATTCATATAAGAATGGGCGATTTTAGAAAGGTTGAAACAGAGGAAGAGTATATGAACACTTGGGTAGCTCGTACGCCACTAACTTATTTTATTACAACAATAAACTTGCTCCGTAAGGAACTCAACGCTGAAGTTCCTGTTTTGATATTTAGCGATGGACATGCTTCTGAATTAGAAGAAATTAGTTCCTTACCTAATGTTAAATTGCATCAATCAGAAAAAGATATTGCTGATATTTTAATTATGTCGAAAGCTAAAATCTTACTAACTTCTCAAGGAAGTAGTTTTAGCTATTGGGCAACTGTACTAAGTGAAAATATTATTATCCATCACTTTAAGGATGACTCACAAATACGTCCTGCTGATTTTAATAAAAAAATGTTTGAGGGTCACCTATGCAAAACAAATAACGAGATTACACTTCCCGATTTATTAAAGAACAATCTCTCTGTTTTGACAACAAATTAATTAAATAATCAACATTATCATGGCTACAGTCAACCATTTGCAAGCGTCAGCAAAATTAATCACTTACAATGCATAAACTAACCATATGAGAATTGCCATTATTCAAACCCATCCCATACAATACTACTCTCCTCTTTATAAAACCCTAACAGAGCGTAACAACATTAACATTAAAGTATTCTATACTTGGCCCCAAGCAATTGGCGAATTTAAGGATCCTGACTTTAATACTAATGTAAAATGGGACATCCCACTTTTAGAAGGTTATAATTATCAGTTAATAGAAAATACATCCCAAAAACCATCTTCAAAGAATTATATGGGTATTGATAACCCAAACCTCATTAACGAGGTTAAGGAATTCAACCCCAATGTCATACTTGTTTTTGGATGGAAGTTTAAGAGTCATTTTAAATTAATGCGTTATTTTAAGGGTAAGGTTCCTGTATGGTTTAGAGGAGACTCTACACTATTAGATGAAGCAAAAAATATAAAAGTCTTTATACGCAAAATAATACTGAGTTTCGTTTACAATTACATTGATAAAGCTTTTTATGTAGGTGAAAATAACAAGGCATATTTTATTAAGCATGGCATTAAATCGAGCAATTTAATTTTCGCACCTCATGCAGTTGATAACAACCGATTTACAGATAGCCCAAGTGATAATTATGAACAACAAGCTTTACAATGGCGTACGTTATTAGGCATTAAAAAAGAGGATATCGTTTGTTTGTTTTGTGGTAAATTTAATAAAAAGAAAAATCCTTTACTTTTGTTAAATCAAATACTCGAATTCAATAAAACGTTAGAGATTAAGATTAAATTAATTTTAGTAGGTAATGGTGTATTAGAACAAGACTTAAAAAGTTTAGCAAATAATAATGAAAACATCTTTTTCTTGCCTTTTCAAAACCAATCTAAAATGCCAATTGTATATCGTTTAGGAACCTTTACTTGTTTACCGTCTCAAGGTCCTGAAGAAACCTGGGGATTGGTGGTGAATGAATCATTAGCCTCAGGCCGCCCAGTCATAGTAAGTGATAAAGTGGGATGTGCAATTGATTTAGTGACACGAGCTACTGGTAGAATTTTCAAGAATAATAACCCAACAGACCTACACATCAAATTAAAAGAGCTCTATTACGAGCATATTTCATCTGAAACATGCCAACAATTCATTAGCGATTGGTCATACACTAGATTATGCCAGAGCATAGAAAATGAAGCTAACAGACTAAAGTAAAACGAATATGAGAATTCTTATAATAGGCTCTGAAAAAGAATGGGCATTTGAAAATCATTATATAAAACACTTACGTGATTTAGGTGTAGAAGTAGATTGTTATGCTGTGCATGATTTATTTTACAGTTATTATTATAAATCTATTGTTAACAAACTAATATTTCGACTTGGGTTGTCAAACATTTACAATAAGATTAATAATCAATTATTGACTCTAATAAATAATTCACAATACAATATAATCTGGGTTTTTAAAGGCATGGAGATTTACCCACAAACACTAAAAAAAATACGCGAGAAAAAAATAAAATTGGTTAACCTTAATCCTGACCATCCCTTTATTCATACCACCAGAGGTTCGGGGAATAATAATGTATTAGAAAGCATACCATATTATGATCTACACTTATGTTATAACTTACCAGTAAAAAAACGAATAGAAGAAAAATACCACTTAGCCTGCGAGTGGCTTCCTTTTGGTTACGAACAAAGCGAAGTAGTTATCCCAAAAGAAAAAGATGAAATAAAACGTGCCTGTTTTATTGGCAATCCAGATGCATACAGAGCACAACAATTATTAGAGATAATTCAAGCAGGAATCCCGTTAGATTTATTTGGCAATGCGTGGGACAAATGGATTAAACCAATGGATAATGCTGACATTAACTTTTTTCCTCCTATTTATAAAGAAAATTTCAATAAAGTAGCTAGCAAATACCGTCTTCAACTAAATATTTTCAGACCGCACAATGATAATTCGCATAATATGCGCACCTTTGAAATGCCGGGTTTAGCCTGTATTATGTTGGCTCCTGACAGTGAAGAGCATCAACGCCTGTTTACAGAAAACAAGGAAGCATTTTTTTATCGGTCCTCTGAAGAAATGATTGAGAAAGCACACTCAATTCTTGATATGAATTATGAAACAGCCTTAGCAATCAGATATGCTGCCTGTAATCGCTCAGCTGAATCTGGCTATACTTATAAGGAACGAGCCAAACAAGTCCTGTCCATCTTCAAAAATCTGCTCAATTAATGATTAAGCGTATAGTTGTTTGTCATTTTTATCCCATCGAAGGATATCCACCGGTTCAGAATTTACTAACTTATCTGAACGGTAACAAAAATGTTAAAGTCACTTGCATTACTACAAAAGGTAGTTTCAATTTCTCCTGTACTTATGAGAATATTAAAATCATCAGGTTAGGAACTTCAAATTGTACAAGGTTCAGATCAATACGTTTGGCATTGAGTTACTTGCTTTATAATATAGTTGGCAGTTTAATAATAGTAATAAAGAGTCCTGCATCCATTCTTTACTACGAAAGCATTTCAGCTTTGCCTGCCCTTCTCTTTAAGCAATTAGGGAAGAGAACAAAACTATTTATTCACTATCACGAATACACTTCACCAAAAGAATACAATCATGGGCCAAAACTACCAAAATTAATACATCAGCTCGAACGGAAGTTATACACTAAGGCATCCTGGTTGTCGCATACCAATCAAGATAGGATGCGTTTCTTCTGCGATGACAATGGCTTAATACCAAATAAAAACTTCCATATATCTCCTAACTACCCCCCTTTATCGTGGCAACAGAACTCATTAGAAAAGTCAAAAAACAAATCAGATAATTTATTAAAGCTTGTTTACGTTGGTTTCTCATTAAATGATAACTCTATGTATGCTACTGAAATAATAAAATGGTTTGCTCATCATAAAGACACAATGCAGTTAGCATTTCACCTCATCAATACACCAGAATCGTATAAGGCGTTGGTAAACGAATTAGGTGCAAGTAACATAAAATTTAAAGAGGCAGTATCCTATCAAAATTTACCAGATATTCTTATACAATACGATGTTGGCCTTATCTTGTATAAAGGCACAACTGCTAACTATGAGTATAATGCACCCAACAAATTATTTGAGTATTTAGCCTGTGGTTTAGATGTTTGGTATCCGGATGTATTGCAAGGCCCACAGCCGTATAACACCAGCAACACCTATCCCAAAGTAGTACCAATTAATTTTGAACAACTGGTCACTTTTAACTGGCAGCAAGCCATTGACCTTACGGATTGCGAGTATCAACCCTCCACCTATTTCTGCGAAGAAGTTTATAAGGAGTTGGTGGATGAAATTGTTAAAACCTGTCAGCGTACGTAGTTCCTGACAGCGTTTTGTATGGCATAATTTTAAAAGCAAACCTGTTACAATAGATCGTTAGATTTTAGATAATAGACATTAGACTTATTTGCAAACGCCATATTATCAACGTGTTAGTATAAATTGCATAACTAATCAAAAACTCTAACATTCAGATAGTTACAAAAATATACCGAAGTATTGTGTTAGGTATCATCCGAGAAGTAGCCAATTTTGTCCGAGGGAGATAAAAACTTACACGAGAACAGCATAAAATTGAGCGAGAAGAGCTATAAGTTGCCCGAGAGAAGCAAAATATTGCACGAGAACAACAAAAAATCCCCCGAGGGCTGGTAAAAACCTCCGGGGGATAGTAAAATCAAGGGTTTTGCAAGTTTCTATTTATAATCGTCGGCATATTTGTCTTTGCGATCCGGGTTTCTCCAGAAAACATATTGCCCTACTTCACGGATTTTGCGCATACGATCATCCAGCAGGGTAAATGCTTTATCGCGCAATAACTTAACCGCATTGCTCTCGTCCTTTGAACCATTATTAAGTGCCAACAACTCTGCCATTTCGTGCGAAGTTTCTTTGGCCTTGGCAATGAGCGAAGTATCGAAGTTAATTTGGGCCAGCGGTTCGGGATATTTTTCGGCCAGCACAGCCAGTTCAAGCAAGTCTTGGATCATATCTGCATGTCCGCTACCTTCACGGATTCGCATCACTCTTTTGTTCACATCCGGTAAATTACGATAGGCAAAACTCATATGGTGAAACATCTCATTTATAAGGTGAATAAATATCCTCCAATTTCTTCATCCTAAACTCGCTCAAAGTTGACCGGTTAAAGCTGACCGGAGGTGTTTGATTAATTGACGATAATTTAAGAATATTCTAGCGAACAAAAAAAATAATTTTAATAAAACAAACCTGTCAGCATTAAAAAAACTGCGCAGCAGTAACAATCCGCGATAATTAGCGTAATCCGCGCCTGCCTGCGGTAGGCAGGGATAAAAAAAACTGCGCAGCAGTAACTTTATTTACATGACGCTTAAATTAAAGTCCGCTAATTACGCGGATTCACCCTGTGAAATAAAAAGTAATTTCACGGGGTAAACGCTGATTAATAAATAAAAAAAATCCGCGATAATTAGCGTAATCCGCGGACAAAAAAAAACAATTCGTTTAATTAGCGTAATCCGCGGACAAAAAAAACTGCGCAAGCAGTTCAATTCGTATTAATTCGTTGATAAACAACAAACAAATGAACATCCTCTACATAGGTCAATACACACCGGGCACCACAAGTAAAATGCGTGCCGATCAGTTAAAAAATATCCTATCCTCTTCCTCTAAGGGAGATAAAGAGGTAAGTTTTGCTATTATCGATACCCATGTTCCTTTTCATCGCTGCCATCGCTTTTGGCGTTCCATTGGCTTCAGATATAAACGTGGGCCACTTATTAAATACATCAACAGATACATTATAAGTGAAATCAAAGGGCTATCACAAAAACCATTATCCCAGCCCCCATCTCCTGCAAGCTACAAGCTACAAGCTAAACCCTATAAGCTAATATGGATAGACAAAGCCATTTTCCTTACGCCGCAAACCACTGCTTATCTCAAATCATTGTGCGATAAGCTGGTTCATTTTACACCGGATATGGCTTTTTACAGTAACTATTCTAATCACTTTATAAAAAGCTTACCCTATTATGACTTTCTGATCAGTACCAAAACTGCTGAAAAAGACCATTATTTAAAGTGCGTTTCAGAAAATAGATTGGTATTTACCACTCAAGGGTATGATAAATCTATCCATCATCCCAATGTTCCTTTTCATCAAAAAGAAAACTCAGTTGCTTTTATTGGCCTTTGCGAACCTTCGAGAGAAGCAATTGTAGAACGCCTTATAAACAATGCTATTAAAGTAAAAATCGCGGGTAAAGGATGGCACAACTTTATCAAAAAACATAGTAGCAACAAAATGCTTTCATTTTATGGCGAAGGTTTATTTTTAAAAGAATACACCAATTTTTTATCCTCATCATACTTCAGTATTGGTTTGTTATAGAAAAACTTTCCCGAGCTTCACACCACCCGCACCTTTGAGATACCGGCCTGTGGCACGGCATTGATTACAGAACGCAACCCCGAAACAAACGCAATTTTTAAGGATGACGAAGCCATTTTTTACGATACAACGGAGGAGATGATTAAAAAAATAAAGTACTATATTAGCCATCAAAACCAATTAGAAACCTTAACCCAAAAAGGAAATGAAAGGGTAAATAAAGACGGACGGGATTATGGTAGCATCCTTAAAGAAGTCATCAACAAAATAGGCATCTAACCAATCGGTCAACAACCAACCGGTCAGCGTGCGTAGCTCAACCTGTCAGCGTGCGTAGCTCCTGACAGCGTTGACATTAAAGAATAAATATAAAAACGTTTTTAAATACGAACCCAACACCAACAAACATCAACTAACACCGACAAACATCAACTAACACCAACAAACGCCAACTAACACCGACAAACGCCAACAGGTCTATCGACGCTGTCGGGTTTGTCGGGTTTGTCCAAAAAAATAAAATGCTAACAAACCTACAACAACAAAAAGGCTGGTTTTGGATATTCCCGGCCACACTGGTACTCAACCTTACATTGGGCATTCAGATATGGACCGCTGTGGGATTGGCTTTCACGGGGTTTTCTGTGTACAGGGTAATTTTTAACATGGGCCATAAAATACCCATCATCGATTTAATGACCGCCATGGCCGCCATGCAATGGATACTGGGCCCTTACATCGATTACCACAACAGTGTGAGCCATTACAAATACCATATGTACGTTCCCGAGGAACAATATATGCTTTTTATAGTACCTGTCCTTATCGCATTTCGCTTAGGCACTTTATTTTTTAAGGACGAATCGGATTTGGAAAGTATCGGCCAGCGAGTTACCGATCTTCTGAACCGATATCCACGTTTACCTTATGTGCTTATTGTAGTTGGTTTAGGTATCCCCTATTTAAACGCATTTATACCGGCATCGTTGCGCTTCGTTTTCTTTCTGCTGGCCAATATAAAATACGTCGGCGCCATTTATCTACTGTTCTCTCCATCAAGCAAACGATGGACTGTCTTTATCTTTGTAATGAGCATTACGGCACTAGCCTCCATCGCCTCCGGCATGTTCCACGATCTACTATTATGGGCCATGCTCACCTTTACCTTTGTGGCTCGGGAGTTAAAATTATCGATGGGTGCCAAATTAACGGTTGCTATATTGGGCATGTTTGTGGCCATTACCATACAATCGGTAAAGCAAGAATACCGCACCCTAATAAGTAGCGGTTATGGCGGCAATAAAGTGTCCTTGTTTTTGGGAATGGCAGCCGAGCAGTGGTCCAATGGTCGAATTGTTAACCCCAGCTCCGATGAAGATATGAACGCCCGCCTCAACCAAGGTTGGATTATATCTGCCGTAATGAAAAACGTACCGGATCGCCAGCCTTTTGCCAATGGTTCTACCATTTGGGAAGGCATTGAATCGAGTTTGCTGCCCCGCTTGTTGGCACCTAACAAGAAGAAGGCCGGTGGCCAGGAAAACTTCATTAAGTACACTGGCTTGCCCTTGGGCGAAAACACCAGTATGGGTATTAGTTTGGCAGGAGAAGCCTATGCCAACTACGGTCGTTTGGGGGGTATCCTTTTTATGTGCCTGTGGGGCATTTTTATAGGATGGTTCTGGCAAAAACTCAGTCGCTGGAGTGTCTTCTACCCTACCCTACTCATCTGGAGTCCCATCCTTTTTTTACAGGTAATCAAAGCCGAAACAGAGTTTGTGGTCGTGCTCAATCATCTGCTAAAATCTGCGGTGCTTATTTTTGGATTGCTGTGGTTTATTCGAAAGCAATGGGGGATTAGGATTTAGTGGAGCGGAGAGCAAGGGGCAAGGGGCGTGGAGCAAGGGGCGTGGAGCAAGGAGCTAGGGGCTAGGGGTTAGGAGTTAGGAGTTAGGAGTTAGGAGTTAGGAGTTAGGGGCTAAGAGCTTGGGGCTGGGAGCTAAGAGCTAGGGTTTAGGGTTTAGGGTTTAGGAGTTAGGAGTTAGGGGTTAGGAGCTAAGAGCTAAGAACTATGAGCTAAGAGCTAGGAGCTAGGAGCTAGGAGTTAGGGGCAAGGGGCGGGGTGCGTGGTGCAGGGTGCGGGGAGTTAGGAGTTAGGAGTTAGGAGCTAGGAGTTAGGAGCTAGGGTATAGGGCTAAGAGCTAGGAGATGGGGGCTGGGAGCTGGGAGCTAGGAGCTAGGAGTTAGGAGTTAGTGGTTACCAAACCATCCAACCGCAAACCAACACACCGACACACCGCAAAACTAATAACCCCTACCGGCTGGCAGGTAACAACCTATCGACCTATCGCGAATAATTAATTTTTGCAGAAAAGAACTATCAGCAACTCTCGAAAGTTTCCATATAATAGAACATTTTACTATATTTGTATCGTTAGGTAAAAGTGAATGAAACAAAAATGGAAAATACTAAATTAAGAATTTACACATTAAACGAGGCTAAGGACAAGCATTTAGGAAAGGTGGGCACTGAAAGGCGGGACAAGTATGAATATGAACTCAGACTTGATTTATTAGGGGCAATGATAAAGCAAACCCGGCAAGAGAGACAATTGACTCAATCTCAGTTAGGAGAATTAATAGGAGTTCAGAAATCACAAATATCAAGAATTGAGAGCAATGCAAAAAATGTAACTATTGAGACTATCTTACGCGTATTCAGCGCTTTAAAGGCCAAAGTAAATTTTAATGTTGAATTATTAGATGGAGAATTTAAAATAGCATAAACTACCGTTGCAGAACCATGATTTTTGGTGTACTTTGCGCATTCATTGTGTGCATAATAGTTAACTTTTTAAGCACCACGCTACTCACGTAAACCGAATACCGTCAAACCGAAAACCGTCAAACCGAAAACGACACACCAAATACAAGTGTTAGTTAGGACTTGCTACCAAACCATAAATAGCGTATATTTAAGTTCAAAAACTAAGAAATATCAACCAAGAAATAACACATGAAAAATTTGCTCAGCAGAATTACCTCCGATCCTGGAATATGCAATGGCAAACCCATTATCAAAGGCATGCGAATTACTGTCGCTACGGTTTTGGGTTATATGGCTTCGGGCGAATCCATGGACAATATTCTGGAAGCTTACCCAATTCTGGAAAAAGAAGACCTATTAGCTTGTCTGGAATTTGCGAGAAAGATTGCTGATAAATCAATTCTGTCCTATGATCTCGAAGCAAGTTGAGCAAGCCCTATTTCTAGTAGATGTAAATTTACCTAAGAAATTTAGTTTTTTTAATTCAGCCCTTTACATCCATGTTGTTGATATCAATCCTTCTATGCGAGACATCGAAATTTGGGACTATGCACTTGCAAACGATTTAACAATCCTTACAAAAGATACTGACTTTTACGAGATGTTTCTCACTCGGGAAACCTGCCCCAAGGTGGTTACTTTTAAACTTGGGAATCTAACCCTACAGCAACTTCATCATTATTTCTCTGAAAACTGGAATACCATTATAGAATTATTAGTAGATGGTTCTTTAATTATGGCCTATCTTGACAGTATAAAAGTCATTGATTAGAAATAAAAAATAAGAGATGAGTGGTGATAAAATATTTATCGACACCAACATTGCCATTTATCTTCTTAACCTGAAAAATGCACGCATTTTTCACTTTCCGCTACATAGGCGGAAAGCCGAAAAAGTTTAAGTAAACTTTTTCGAGGGTTAGGTCGATATCTACCAGCCGGCATCACCGGCGGCAAGCCTTTGGCGACCGATGGCAGGCTGGGGTGATCAGAAAGACAAATTGAAATAAAAACCATAAAAGAATAAGCACGAAATTATGGTTCCATTAATATTATCCCATATTCCGACGCAAAGTTATCGTGTACATATAGAATAGACGGCAGTGCGTCGGATTTGCATGATGCTATGTTCCCCGGGTTGAAACCCGGGGCTATTCATATTCAACCGCTCTGCGGTTGTTTAGACGCTAAATCCCGCCGCCTGCCTTTAAATTAGGGAGAACTTTGAACAATGAACATAAACTGAAAACTGAACCCTAACGACCTAACAACCTTCCCGTAATAATTATATTTCAGGTACGGGATGTCACTTTGTTCCAATTGACCTATAATCACCTAGCTCCTGACAGCGTTAAAAAACCAAACTGCGCAGCAGTCAATTCGCGATAATTCGTGTTAATTCGTTGACAAACAAAACTGCGCAGCAGTAACCACCTAACCACCTATCAACCTAACAACCTAACGTCCTATTGTACTGCGAATCCTATTCTTAAAAAATTGTTAGAAAAACTACAGCATTCAAATAAATAAACCAGGCTTCAATCCCCAAAAACTTTTCTCTCTCAAATGTTTTTATGGTTACATCCAAAAATAGTTGATTTAAATGACTACATTTGAACATACAACCACAAACAATAATTGATGTTTCAACGCGATTTATATATCAACAAGTTGCTACCCTATATCGATAAGCCCTTTATAAAAGTCATTACAGGCATCCGGAGAAGCGGCAAATCGTCGGTACTCATGCTTTTAATTGAAAAACTGCATGAACAAGGTGTCCGTGACGATCAGATTATATACATTAATTTCGAGAGCTTCCGTTTTTCCCATTTAAAAGATGCCACTACCTTATATAAGCACATCGATACAAAAATTGACCACACCAAACGTTACTATCTTATTTTTGACGAAGTTCAGGTAGTAAACAATTGGGAGAAAGCAATTAACTCGTTTATTGTTGATTTTAATACCGATATTTATATTACAGGTTCCAACTCCCACATATTATCTTCCGAACTGGCCACTTTTCTGGCAGGTAGGTATATCGAGTTGCCAATTTTCACTTTGTCTTTTAGCGAATATCTGTATTTTAACCAGGAACGCCATAATAATATAGATGATATCTATAGCGCATTTGAGACGTATTTACGTATGGGGGGATTTCCTGTATTGCATACTTCCAATTACACATACGAAACAGCCTATAAAATTGTTTTTGATATTTATTCTTCGGTCATCCTACGCGATACCATCCAGCGCAATAACATAAGAGATATCGAGTTACTCGAACGCGTGGTTAAATTTGTTTTTGATAATATTGGCAATAAATTTTCGGGTAAAAATGTTGCCGATTATTTTAAAAGCCAACAGCGAAAAGTGGATATTAATACCATTTATAACTACCTAAAAGCACTTGAAAGTGCATTTATTCTTCACCGCTTAAACAGGTTTGACGTAAAAGGGAAGGAGATACTAAAGACCCAGGAAAAATACTATGCTGCCGATACGGCACTGCTTTATTCGGTTATGGGATATAAAGACAGAATTATTGCCGGTGTTCTCGAAAACATTGTTATGCTGGAGCTTAAAAGAAGGGAGTACCAGGTATATGTTGGAAAACTTGACAATACTGAAATCGATTTTGTAGCTTCAAGAGGTAACAGTACCATATATATACAAGTTGCTTATCTGTTATCAGAGCCATCAACGGTGGACAGGGAGTTTGCACCCCTATTGCAAATAAAGGATAATTATCCCAAATATGTTGTAACCATGGATAAGTTTTGGAAAGATAATATGAAAGGCGTGAAGCATATTCATATAGCAGATTTTTTAATGTTAAGCAATTATTAAACAACAATATCTGTCAACAATGAAACTCACTCAACAATAAATACTATTTCGAAGATTGGGGCTTGCACAACGCCCTTGTTGGGCTGCATCATTATTCGGTGCCCGATATATTGGAAAATATAGTGTTTGCCCACCTAAAAACTTTGGGATACGTAGTTTATGTTGGGGTAATGAAAGCGCTCGAAATAGATTTTATTGCAGAAAAAGACGGTGCCAAACTATATATCCAGGTAGCTTATTTAATCCCGGACGAAAAGGTAAAACTGCATGAATTTGGCAACTTATTGCTCATAAAGGATAATTATCCCAAATATGTGGTTTCGCTCGATCCCGTACAAATAGGCCAATATAAAGGTATTCAACACCTGCATTTAAGAACTTTCCTGAAAAAGAATATTTTTTAAGATCATAATGAGGGGCTAGGGGCTAGGAGTTAGGAGCTAGGAGCTAGGAGCTGAGGGTTAGGACGCCTACGGCTTTAGGGGTTAGGAGTTAGGAATTAGGAAATATGGGCTAGGAGCTAATAACTAAGAGCTAAGAGCTAAGAGCTAAGAACTAGGGGCTAGGAGCTAGGAGCTAGGGGCTAGGAGCTAAGAGCTAAGAGCTAGGTGCGGGGTGCGGGGTGCGGGGAGCCGAGAGTGTGGTGCGGGGAGCGTGGAGCCTCAACCTTGCCAATTTCACCTTTTTAATTTGTTATTTTGTTTTTGTAACTTTGAAATTCATCTTTAAAACCATCTATTATGGCCACTTATACTATTCATATCAATGAACATACAAAAGCGGGTAAAAGTCTGATTGAGTTTTTGAAATCGCTAAAAGGTATTGTTTCCATTCATTCTGCATCTGGAATTGAAGAGTCGATGCATGATATACCGATTGGAAAAGTACACAAAGCAAAAAATGCCAAGGATTTAGTTGAAGAGTGAACAGTTAGGAGCTGGGGGCTAGGAGCTGGGAGCCGGGAGTTAGGAGTTAGGGTTTAGGAGTTAGTGGTTACCAAACCATCCAACCGCAAACCAACACACCGACACACCGCATACCGCCATACCTTAAACCCTAAACCTTGAACCCCCTAACCTATCGACCTATCAGCCTAACAACCTATCAACCTAAGAACCTATTAACCTTCCCGTAATAATTATATTTCAGGCTACGGGATGTCACTCTGTTCCAATTGACCTACCAACCTAATAACCTATCAACCTAACGACCTAACGACCTATTTACGGAATATTTACGTACATTTGCAAAAAACAAATGAAGCTATGAGTACAGAACATGCAAGATTTGACGCCAGACTTCCAAGAGAACAAAAGCTATTTTTTGAGAAAGCTGCCTATTTGGGAGGATACAGAAACCTTACGGATTTCATTGTCCGAACTGCGCAAGAAAAGGCAAAAGAAATTATTAAAGAAAAGGAACAAATAATTGTTTCTGAAAGAGACAGCCAAATCTTTTTTGATGCGATAACTAAGCCCAAAAAACCATCTGAGACTTTAAAAAAAGCTTTAGATGACTATAATGCTTTTATGGCAAACTCCAAATAGACAAAATGATTGAACTTTTGGCCAAAAAGCACAATCGGAATAACTTTGACTGTGGAAAAGAGCTTTTAAACAATTACCTGAAAAATCAAGCAGGACAAGACGTTAAAAGAAAACTGTGTGCTTGTTTTGTGTTGGCAGCGAAAGATACATCTATTGTAAAAGGATATTATACCTTATCAAACAACAGCATTCCGCTAAGCAGCTTTCCTGAATATATTCAAAAGAAACTTCCAAAATCTTATATTTCAATTCCTACTACCTTACTTGGTAGATTAGCCATAGACAGCAAACTTCAAGGAAAAGGAATCGGAAATATTATAATGATGGATGCTTTAAAAAGATGTTACCTAATTTCAAAAGAAATGGGTTCGTTTGCAGTAGTTGTTGACCCAATAGACGAAGATGCAGAAAAATTTTACCAAAGATATGACTTCATAAAACTGCCCGACAGTAAAAAAATGATTCTTGCCACTAAAACTTTAAAGGAACTATTCGATTAAAAAAATCATTATTGCAAAACACCCTATATTTGCTATTTAACCCAACAAAAAATGGATGACCTAAAAGACATACGCTGGAAGCAACGTTTTGAAAACTACGAACGTTCATTTAATTTATTAGAGTCAGCTATAAAGGAGGGCACCAACAGTATGCTTGAACGTGCCGGTTTGATACAGTTTTTTGAGATGAGTTTAGAACTGGCATGGAAAGTCCTTAAAGATTATCTCGAAGCCAATGGCACCGAAGTAAAAAGTCCCCGTGAAGCCATAAAAACTGCTTTTCAGCAAGATTTAATCAAAAACGGTCACGATTGGATGGATGCGCTTACCGATCGTAGTTTAACTGTACACACCTACGACGAATCAACCGCAATATTGGTCGAAAACAAGATTAAAGAAACTTATTACCCCTTGCTCAAACAACTTTATTCACATTTAAAACAAAAGCTGTAGCGATGTACGGATTAAAACAACGCGATACGGATGCCCTGAAGAAACACCTAAGCAGTATAACAGGTATTAAAAAAGCATGGATATTTGGCTCCAGAGCTATGGGCAATTATAAGGAGGGATCGGATATTGATATCGCAATTATAGGCCAAGGCATCCACCGCAGTGCCATACTGCATGCCATTGATGCCCTCAACGAAGAAGAACCAATACCTTTTTTTACCGAAATAATTGATTTTAACACTATAGACAACCCAAGGCTGAAAGAACATATTCTACAGCAAGGTCAATTATTATTAGATATAAAACAGTGAGCAGTTGGAGCGAAGCGACATCCCGTCCCATTAGTTTTATCTATTTATTGACGGGAAAACAGTTGGAGCTAAAAAAAACGGTTGCAGCCATGGGGGCTTACTAATCTATTGACAAAATCAAGCATTTAATTCGCGCCAATCTGAACCCTTAACCTTGAACCCTATAAACCTCCGCATACATCCGGGCCACTTTTTTTGCATCAAAGCGCTCCACATTTTTCAATCCGGCTTGGATGAGTTTATCCCTAAATTCCTCATCTACAATTACTCTATCTATTGCCTCAGCTATCTCTTCCACTTTATTGGGGCAGACTAAAATAGCTCCTTCACCTGCCACTTCTTTCATAGCACCAAAATTGGAGGTAATCACCGGTCGTCCTATGGCCTGAGCTTCCACTATGGGCAGGCCAAAACCCTCATAAAAACTAGGAAAACATAACATATCGCATCGTTTGTATGCATCTAATATCAGTTCGTAAGGCACTTGTACCAAATTTTCCACCTCAAGGTTTAATTGATCTGCCAGTTCCTTTTGTTCCTGCGTCATCTCTCCCACCAGCAACACCTTGCAACTCACTTTGGGTATTTCTACCTCTGACATGTCACCCCGTTTATCCCTTCCCTCTTCATTAACACCCTTATCTCCATCTAATATCTGCTCATTACCCGCTATTGACTGATCACTGTTGACTGCTTTCCCGTCAAAAAATAAATTTGAATAAGGAGACGGGATGTTCCCGAATCGAGTTCGGGACAGGCTGCTTCGCTCCAACTGTTTACTGTTTACTGAGAACTGAGAACTGCCCCTTGCCCCTTGCCCCCTGCCTACAGTTGACTGAAACCTACTCACCGCCCTAAAAACCCCTTCCACATTTTTATTGTCTTTGGTTCCCATCACCAATATAACCGGGTTATCAGCATTAAAAACCTTAGGTGCATATTTTAATTCTTCGGGCAAGGGGTTCGGCACCACCACTATTTTACCAGAATTACATCCCGTCCACTTGATGAGTTGCTCTTTGGTATGCTCCGAAATGGAAGTTACGATCTGGGCTCGCTTTACCGGCAGGGTCACCCACAAATATTTCAATAGCTTAAACCTCCATCCGGTAAACTGTGTTAATGATTCCAAATCGTGATAGGTAACCACCAGTCCTTTTTTAGGTAAGGCCAGCGCCACAAAGGTGATGTCGCCTGTAATGTGATTGACAGCACCTCCATTTTTCCTGACCTCAGCTAAAGCCCTTAACCTGCCCCAAAAGCCATTGGCGCCATTTTTTAAAGTATAAACCACAGGGCTCACTTGTTCAGGCAAACTGGCCAGCACCTGTTCAAATACCCTTTCGATCGAAAAGTATTGGGCTTGTGGCTTGCGGAAGAAATAGGTAACTTTTATGTTATCTGACATTGACATTGCTTTTTTAATAAAATACTTAACTGGCTATTCCGCCTTTAACGCTATAGGTCGATCTTCGTTACCGTCCTTAACGCTGTCAGGTCTAACGACGCTGACAGGTTGGACTACTCCCATTCAAAATCATTATTGGAATGTTTATGGCAGTATTTAAAGTTAGCTATATCGCCAAACAATTTTTCAACACATTCTTTCATGGTTTCATTTTCCTCTGAAAGGTAATCAAAGTAGCTGCTCCAACTATACTCCAAAGGGTGTGAAACAAATTTATGATGGCTGGGATTATTATGGATATAAATTATGCATCGCTTTAAATAATCCTCTGAATTAATAACTTTTCGTTTAAATCGTCTTTCAAACAATGTTCCGTGGCGAATGTATTTTGCATTATAATATTTAGAATAGGAATTAAATAGATGGGAGAAATGTTTGGTGGGATCGGGTACTTTATGCTCCAGCAGATACTTTTCCTTTTCCTTTTCCTTTTCCTTTTCCTTTAACGCTGACAGGTCGTTGACGCTGTCAGGTTTAGGTTTAGGTTTAAGTTTAGGTTTAGGTTTAGGTTGAAAAGGAATAGTTTCCCATTTATTAATTTCCAATTTATCATCTGTAGTAAACCTGGCGATATCCTCCATGGTATATTTATAAACCAATCCTTCCTTTATATAAACCAGGCAATGAAAATGATTGGGCATCAATACCCATGCGTAAGTAATGGCTACAGGATCGATAAATTTTTCATAAAGCGTCAAAAAATGCAAGTAGTCACCTTCTTCATTAAAAAGATTACAACTATTTATACCACGATTATAAATATGGTAATAACGTCCTTCTTTAATGATTTCTATATTGTCCGGCATATTATATTTTTTAAACCTAACCTGACAGCGTCGCAGACCTGTCAGCGTTATAAAAACCGATTGTCAGCGTTGTTGAAAAACGATTGTCAGCGTTATTGAAAAACGATTTATTAATATACTTACACCTTTCATACGCTGTCAGGTCTATCGACGCTGACAGGTATTTTGATAGGTATATCAACCCAACAACCCCTCATACCCTTTTATCAAACTGGGATCGTTAATAAACTTATTGGCTTTTTCCTGCGCTCCCTTGCACCAGGCATCAAAATCATCCTGTTCCATTCGAAGTAATTCCTCAAGCACCCCGCTCCATGCTCCATGCTCCTTGCCCCCCTGAGCCAGCCCAATATCCCAACCGCATTGTGCTTCCTCCAATTCCCTCCACGGTGTTTGATCGCTGATGAGGACGGGTCGACCTGCCATAAAGCTTTCCAATATCACATGGCCAAAATTCTCGCCCCGTGATGGTAAAAATATCACATGATAATCCTGTATGGTCTCCCCCACTTTATCCCCATCCACAATCCCTTTATGTGTAACCGTTATATTTTTTTGTAACTGACTAATAACAGTTTTACATTGCTCCCAATACGCTTGATTATAAATCTGTCCATATATATCAAAGCTAATTAGTCCCTCAAGCGGTTCTAATTGCTTTAGGCAATCCAACGCGAACAAGGTGTTCTTTTCCGGTGAGATACGCGCCAGGCTGACCAGTTTCAACTCACCCACTTTTTTGCCTAGAGCTCTTTCCTGTGGCATATTTTTTTTTGGCAAATTATCTGCAATCATCACCCTACTCCTCGACCCTATCTCTCTTTCCACATCTTCTTTCTCACGCTCATTGGTAGCATGAAAAATCACCCCCTTGTATAACTTGAGCCATTTAACCAAATTTAGGAAAAGCCTTTTCTTACCTCCCTTTACATCGATGGCACTCTGGGCCAGCATCCCTCTAGAAGCCACTATTTTTTTACCTTCAAACTTCCTCAAGGCTATCAAAGGTAAGATGGAAAACTTCCAAGAATATATTCCATTAACATAAGCCACATCAAATTTCTCCGATTTTACGAGTTTACAATAGGAAGATAAGTTTTGATATCCTCCGGAACAATAAAACACCTTTACAGCAGGAGCAAAATCAACCCATTGGTTGGCAGTAACTCCAACGTAAGGAACTGTTTCGGTATAATCTGTATTTCGGGTAACAATATAAAAATCATATCTATCGCCCAAATATTCTACCATATTAGCCATGGAGCGCACCGGTCCACCTGCCTTATAACCCGGCAAAAACCAATCGATAAAAATGAGTATTTTTTTCTTCTTGTGCATAAGATATTATGTTTGCCGATAAAGGTAATAAAAAATAGTAGCTGATACAGAGCGAAGCGATGTCCCGATGCCCAAAATTTAATTACTTCGGGAGCGAATGGCGGATGGCGATTTGCAGGTGGTTAAGCGGCACCCCCCTTTGCTCCCCGTCTTTTAAAGGAGAGCCTCCCGCAATCCTGCGGGACAAGTGGTCCCGAACTCGCATTCGGGAGGTGGATGCGATGAGGAACGAATAGCAGACGGGGTGGTTGTGGAGTAAGGCTCCATGAAAAGTCAGGCAGGGGGAATGAATGGGCAGAAGCTTAATCAAATCAAATCCATTTTCCCCCTTGGAAAAGGGGGCAGTTAAAAGCCTTTTCCCAGTTTTAAGCCAGACAGGGGGATTGAGTAGATAGAGGCTTAATCAATACACAGCTCGCAGAAGCAAAGCAAATCCCCCTACAACCATCTTAATCAAGCAACTATATTTATCACCCCCTTTGAAAAGGGGGAAAAAGGCTTTAACTTGTCGTGAAAATGCAAACATGAATCTTTCTCACTACAATAAAAGGCTAAAACACTTCGCCCGCAAACTCCGGAACGACTCCACCAATGGCGAGATCATTTTATGGAAAGAAGTGCTGAGAGCAAAAAAAATGTACGGTCATCAATTCAACAGACAGTTCCCCATCGATAATTTTATCGTAGATTTTATTAGCAGAAAATTAAGGCTCGTTATTGAAGTTGACGGTTATTCACATCAATTCAAAATAGAAAAGGACAAACTTAGGGATGAAAGGCTAAATCAATTGGGCTACCGTGTATTGAGAATCCAGGAATACGATATTAAAACCGATTTGAACAATGTTATTCTGGCTATCGAAGCCAATGTGCTCGAATTAGAAGATAAGCTAAAACCTGGCGATTAAAACAAAGCTCCCGCTTCGGCAAAGTAAATCCCCCTACAACCACATTTATCAGAACAACCATCCTTACCGCCCCCTTTGGGAAAGGGGGAAAATATGCATGCAATTAAATCACTTTCCCCCTTGGAAAAGGGGGCAGTTAAAAGCCTTTTTGCAGTTGTAAGCCAGACAGGGGGATTGAATGGACAGAAGCTTAATCAATACAGATCCCCCATCAGCGAAACACCCCCATTAAAAGCAAATCCCCCCTACAACCATTTTCATCAGACAACCATCCTTATCACCCCCTTTGCGAAAGGGGGAAAATATGCATGCAATTAAATCACCTTCCCCCTTGGAAAAGGGGGCAGTTAAAGCCTTTTCGCAGTTTTAAGCCAGACAGGGGGATTGAATGGGTAGAAGCTTAATCAATACAAATCCCCCTGAAACCATATTTATCAAACAACTATCTTTACCACCCCCTTTGCGAAAGGGGGAAAGCCAGCCGTTCATCTATACTTTTTTTGCCATT
>JAGXIO010000003.1 GCA_024635555.1 Saccharicrinis sp. | reverse complement strand
TGGAGGGTTTTTAAATCCTGATTTCCATAAGTCGTTGCTTGTTTGTGAAATTAAGTTTGTTGCGAAAACTAAAGTCAAAACAAAGTAAAAAACCAATATTTTTTTCATTTTTTGTATGTATTAAATTATTTTATGCACATTTCAAATGTAAAAAGCAATAATATTAGGGCATCCTGCTTGAGCTGAAAATTACATTTTAAACCGTTGTAAATATATTACATACCGATTGCCATACTTATAACTTATGTTGCAACAACTATAACTTTTCAGACAATTCTGAAATCATGTTTCACATTGAAACATCGATTTAGTTAATTAAGAATAACGCATGCAAACAAAGGTCAACGAAAACAGATGCCGTGATTGTTATTTTTAAATTGCGACGAACATCAAAAACAAGTGATCGCTATCGCTATAATGCTTATTAATATATTATTTTTACAAAAAACGTTTCATTTCCCTTTCTCTCATTAAAAACTCAATATGTATTCAATGATTAAGGCGGCCATTTACCTATTGATGTTTTCCCTTATGTTGCCACTTATGGGAAAGAGCATTAGCCCTGTTTTTGAAACAGTATCACCAGAAACAGGCTTTACATTTGGAGCTATTAAAACCATTGCTGAAGATAAAAACGGTTTTATATGGTTTAGTAGCGACCATGAGCTGTATTACTACAATAGCCAGCAAATAATTAAATACAATTTGATACCTGAACAACCAAACAATGCAACAACCTTAACCATCAATAAAATATACAAGGACAAGCAACAAAACTTATGGGTGTGCACAAAAAATGGCCTATTCCAATTCAATGAAACCAACAATTCCTTTAATACCGTGGAATTTAACAGTGCCAAACCAATAGGATCACAAACAAATGTATCGGATTTAATACAATGGGATACTGAACGCTACCTACTAACCATTAATAACAAACTTTATATTTTTCACACCTATAACCACTCATTGGTTCAGCTTCATTCACTCAATCCTGATTTTCCGGAAAGGATAAGTTTTATGGATAAAACCGAAAACGGGGAGTTAATCATAGCCACCAATAATGGTGTTATTTTAACGGGTACCTCGTTAGAATCAAAACCCAAAACGCTTTACCAATCAAAATACAACTTTGTTACGTCGGTTTGTTATTCTAATGGGCTATATTACATTGGATTTTATGAAGATGGCATTGAAGTAATTAACAGTGCAGGCATCAAAATTAAGGACTACAACACGCGCAATTCATTGTACAACCACTTACCAAATAATAAAATAAAACAAATAATAGCGCGTGATAATGACGAAATATGGGTTGCTACCCATGATGGCATATTGGTAATTAAGGATAACAAAAGTGAAATCATTAAAGCCAATGCACAAAACCAACTTCCAAATAATATGATATTTTCACTTTTTAAGGATAGGAAAAATAATATTTGGGTAGGAACATGGAATGGCGGATTAGGATTATACAGTGATTTTAACTACCGTTTTCTGCAGTTCAAAAAAATCAGCACTAGTCGTGATTTTAAATCGAGCGTTATTTCGTCTTTTACCCAGGATTACTTGGGTAATATTTGGATTGCCAGCGAAAATCATGGTATTTCCGTATTCGATGAAAACAGTTTTAGTCTAACTGAAAAATACAATCCAAACAACTACCCGTTACTTTTCAACACTAAATCGTTGGCAAGCTCAAACGGAAAAAAAATATGGATGGGATTATTTAACAATGGATTATACACCAGCGATGTAAATACGCAACAACTACAAAAATGGAATAACCCTAACTTCTCCCCTGGCATCATCATTTCATCCATTACTACAAGCAAAAGCAAAGTATGGTTGGGGACGCGTCGCTCGGGTTTATATGAACTAGATTTGATAACTCGGCAGTGGAAAAACTACGACTTAAGTAAAATAAACCCAGCATTTAAGGAAGCCAACTGGATTTGGAAAACCTATTTGGATAGTCGGGGTGATTTATGGATTTGTAGCGAGTATGGCTTGTACCAAAAACCCAGCAATTCTGAAAAAATAAACCATTACTTTACTTCCGAAGCCAGTACATCTTTACCTCAAAACTATAACTATACCATTTGTGAAGATGGGGAAGGAAATCTATGGATTGGCAGCCAAGGAGGCGGCATAAGCATATATCAGGCCAAAACAAAACAGTTTATTCCGTTTACCAACAATTACTTAATTGCCAACATGGATGTTTATGGTATTGTATTAGATGCCGCAGGTGATATTTGGTTTTCAACCAATCAAGGAATATACAGTCATAACCTAGCGAATAATAAAACCAAACATTATGCCGAAATAGACGGATTGTTAGGTAACCAATATTTACCTAATTCAGCCTTTGTAAGCTCCACAGGCAAGCTATATTTTGGCACATCCAATGGGTTTAACATCATTGATCCAACTATTATTAATACAAATCCTATTGCACCCGAGGTTTATATTACCAACATGTTAATTAACAATAATCCCATTGACCACTACCAAATCCATAGTCTCCATCCAGTGCATATTGCAAATATTGACACATTAACATTGAACCATTGGCAAAACTCACTTACATTTAGCTTTGCTACCAATAATTTTATCAAACCTGCCAACAATAAATTCAAATATCGCCTACTCAACTACCAGGAAGAATGGACTGAAGCATCCTCAAAAACAGAGATTACGTTTACCAAAATTCCGCCTGGCAACTACACCTTGGAGGTGTTGGGCAGTAATAACGACCTGATTTGGAGTGAGCACCCTCGACAGATCCAAATTAAAATTATCGCACCTATTTGGCTTAGGTGGTATGCCTATTTAGCTTATATTCTGGTTACTATAGTTATAACACTTGCAATTGCAAGGGAACTTATTTTCAGATACAAACTACAAAAGCAAATTATTTCGGAACGATATAAGAGCGAAGCAAACGACATGCTATACCGCGAGAAACAAAAGTTTTTCATGAACATTTCGCATGAATTCCGAACACCTCTCACCCTAGTATTATCACCCATAACCAGCTTGATAAACAAGTTTAAATCCGATACAGAAACAACAGATCATCTTAAAATAATTAAGCGAAATGCCGATCGGTTACTTCGCTTAACCAATCAAATTTTAGATTTTAATTTAATAGAAGCTGGGAAGAAAAATATAAAATTCGAAAAAACAGATATTGTAAATTTGTGTACCCTAGTATGCCAATATTTTGAATTTCAATTAACTCAAAAACAACTTGATTTACAATTCAACACCCAGTATAAAAGTTTCAAAATAGAGGTGGATGAAGATATGATTGAGAAGATTATATACAACCTTATTTCAAATGCCATCAAATTCTCAAACGAAAATGGACAATTAATCGTATCTATCGACAAGCAAAACATAAGCAAGGAAACTTACTTAAACACCATGGTTACCGGTAACGAGTTTATTGGCGAAGCGCTTACAATTAAAATACAAGATTTTGGACAAGGCATAAACCCCACCCTTCTACCAACCATTTTTGAACGCTTCACTACGGACTCCAATCAAGCCCACACGGGCTATGGCATAGGTCTACACATTAGTATGGAGTATACCCGACTAAACCATGCCAACCTAATGGTTAGTTCGGAGCTAAACAAGGGTACTATATTTACCCTCAACATCCCAACCCATTTAGCGTTTGAATCAGAATTGGAAACTACACTGTCTCAATCGAAGATTCAGGCAAAAGAAGAAGTAGAACCAGCTAGCCCTGTAACAAACGCAATACCATCCTCTATAAAAAAAGTAGTGTTATTGGCCGAGGACAATGAAGAATTACGTAATTATATAAAAGGCTACATCGGCACTAAATACAAAGTTTTGACGGCTAAGAATGGCAGCCAAGCCCTTGAAATTGCTAACGAAATATTGCCAGACCTTATCATCACTGATATTTCGATGCCGGGTATGGATGGGTTGGAATTAACCAAACAACTGAAAGACCAAGATCAAACAAAACACATACCCATTATTGTACTTACTGCTTTGCCTGCAAGTACGCATCAAATGAGTAGTATGATTCAGGGTGCCGATACATTTTTAACCAAACCGATTGATGAAAGCACACTACTGGCACAAATAGAAAATATTTTCCAAAACAGAGAACGCTTAAAAGAAAAGCACCCAGGTTTGGATACAAACGTAACTAACATCCAAGATATTTTCAAAGGAGAAACCTTTGAAATAGCTGAACATGTTATTGAACAGAATCTTCATAATGCGCAGTTTGGTGTGGATCAATTGGCAAAAGAACTAAAGATGAGCCGAGCCACCTTGCACCGTAAAATAAAAACACACTCCAATCAAAATACATCTGAGTTTATACGCGAAATCCGACTAAAAAATGCACTTAAATTGCTCAAAGCCGGTAATTACAATGTGGATGAGATTGCCGAATATGTTGGCTTTAACTCCACCTCCTATTTTAGCCGAACGTTCAAAGCAAAATACGGTTCAACACCAACCGACTATTTCAGAAACCGGGATGAAAAAACCAGTTAAACACCAACAACCACAAATATAAAAACCAGCTTACAAAAATTGTAAGCTGGTTTTTTCCATCACGCTCGCTCTCTTGCCGGCTGTTGCCGATCTCAAAGCCAATTTATTTAAGGGATAATAGTTTTTATTACCTGTGTCAATCATCCAACGCACGCCGTTCAATTCAAAAACAAAGGTCCGGTGTCCATATTTCCGTGACTAATAAGGCCGGAGCCTCCTTTGGCGGCCAAATAAAACTGCATTTTGTCTGGTGCACTGCGAAAAACCACAATAGGGACATGACCGTAACTTTAATAATCGTAAGGCCATCCGATAAATCAACCATTAAAATAGTAGAACCAAAACTAAACATGGCGCTAGTTACATCAGGGATGGATTCACTTGAAGCATGTTGAAAAACAGTTGAATTAGCCGTTTTGTAATAATGCACATTCAATCCATCTACTTTTGAAATATAATGCTGATCAGAACAACAAGCGTTAACGATAAATCAATTTAAGAACCGCCCCATTGGCTTTCAGGATATACATTCCCTTTTCAAAAACACGAAGGTCAACCAACGTTCCTTCTCCTTTTAAAACAGGCGATCCACGCAGGGTATATACTTCCCATAGGAGATGCTCTGACAAATAAAACTGACCACTCGCACATGGGTTTGGGTGAACATTTAAATTATACTTTGACACATCCTTAATACCAGTACCCCCCGCTTTTTTAAACTCGACCCAATCAAGATTAAAGCCACGTTCTACCACGTTTATCCGCAAAACCTTTTCGCCTTGTGTTAATGAGACTTTTCCAAGGTTCAGTTGCAGGAAGGTACTCCACCCACCGGTTACAGATAAACCAAAACTATTTATCAGTTCAATGTGGTCATCTGGCAATGAAAAGCCAATTTTTGCGCCACCACCTGGCCTACCAGAGGAATAGAAAATATCAATATCATATTCGCCATCCTCAGCAACATTAAGGGTATATTCTACCCATTCTCCGCCATTCGTATTACCTATAACAAAACCAGAGCCTCCCGTTCCTATATCTACACCCTCGTCTATGCGGTATTGCCCACCACTTATGTTTGTGGGATCGGAATCATTGTATGCTTTCCCTTGTCCGCCCAAATCGTAATCTTCGGCTTCGAATTTGCCGGGTATGGCTATGGGCATGCCATTATATGGTTCTTGAACAGGAGCGGGTAAAACAATTTGCATTTTATCCAAGTTAAAACCACCGGTTTCCACTTTTAATTTAAGGGTGTATAAACCCGAATTTAGCATTACGCCAAAAATTGTATCGGTTTCAAAGCTTTCCAATCCGGCAGTTTGTTTAAACACATGGGAAGATATTAGCGCAGAATCGTTAAGCCAGATAGATATTTCGCTAATGTTGTTGTTGCTGGCATAATCAAAATGAAAATCGTAAGTTCTGGTTGTTCCTATATTGATGTTGTAAGTAAGCCATTCACCGGGTTCGGTAAATCCAACAAACTTCACTTCGTTTAGCACACCTACATCTACACCTTCTCCGGCACGGCCTTGACCCAGTTGGTCAATAGCATCCGCATCGTGATAGGCATCACCTTCACCACCCAAATTATAATCTTCGGCTTCAATGGTGGATGGAATACTAATGTAACTATTACCAGATGCTTCAAAAAGCCACGTTCCAGGTTCTGCTTTAATTAGGATAAAGTCATCATCTTCTCCATGCCATGAAATACCTGCAACACCGCCTATGTACTGCCCATTTTTCCAAATAGTTTGGTTGGCTGCTTTTAATTCAAAAATATCGAATGATTTTTTTGGTATACCCACAATGGCAATGGTTTGTATTGGGCTTATTAAGTTAAGCGTGTATTGATTAAAGGTTTTATTTATATCTACAGCGATGTTCCCCTTCACAGATGGAATTACTGCATTAACCGAAGTAAAATGCAATAAGGTTGGGCAAACCTTGTATTCACTCCAGCCCACTTTTGTAGGTTCAATTCCGGCAATATACTTGTTGAGAATTGTATTTGGGGCATTCCAAGCGTGGTTATAACTGCCACCCGTGGGGAAATATTCAGATAATGTGGTTATCCCTTGTGTATTTACCTGAGTTTGGTATCGGGATTTCATTCGGTCTATGGCCTCCGCATGGTTGCCGGCTTCGCACATGGCAGCTTCTACCATCCACTCAAAATGCGGACTGGCAAATTTGTTGGGTACAAGCACATTTTTAACAATGGCATCAAATTTAGTACTATCGGCAATGCCCGAGAGTATGGCCAAAGCATTCACCCGATCGTCTTTATAGGTAGCAACATCGCTGCTGTAAGACCCATTTTTCCAGTAGATGGTATTAAATGCGTTGCGGATGCTGTTCATTCGACCATCGTACCATGCAATGTGTGTGCTATCACCAACTTCTAGGGCTATTTTTTTTGCAGTTTCCAATGCCATATGGTACAGTGCAGTCTGTATTGGATCCTTGTCGATAAAATCACCCCAATCCACCCAATCAAACTGATTGTAATGTTGCCACTTCCTGTAATTTGACAGACCGTTTGCATTCATTGTCCACAAAGCGAGATAAGCATGAACATTGGGATAAACAGCCTCAAGCGTAGCCAAATCACCAGTATTGAAGTAATACGACCATACCAATTGTGCAATAAACTGCAAGCCTTGAGCTGGCACCTCTCTGGTTCGGCCTGGTCCTAAGCAACCAATCACACCATCCTCACTGAAATTAAAAGTAGTGAAAATATCTTTTTTGAGCAGTTTATGACCTGCATCATCCATGGTATAAAAAATGTATCCCGATTGGTCGGCCACATCGCCAATCCACAAAGCCCTTTCCCTATCGGGGCAATCCATAAAATTATCGCGTGCACAAACAAACAGAGTGTTGCGCCCCATCCACCAAAGACGATCATAAAACGGATCGCTAATACTAAAAGTGCCTGCCATTTCACCCATACTCATCCATCGGTATTTAAGTGCTTTTACCGTTACACCAGCAGGGATGTTATAAATGACAGAATGCCCATTCATCCATGAAAAACACTCAAAACCCTGAACACCTGCTTTTGTAGTATAATTGGCAGAAATTCTATTCATGCTGTTATCGGTTTCAATTTCTATCACCTTACCAGCAGTAGTCTCAATTTCAAAATAAGGTGTAATCTGCATGTTGAAGGGCAGTTTACAAGTAATAGGATTTCCGGTACTAACAAAAGGAAAGTTCAAAGCTGCATTATTCTCGTAATCTTTCAAGCCATGGTTTACCAAACGAGGTACATAGTTTATTTCCAAATTGTACCACGGGGCTGAACCAGCCATCCCTTTTTCAACGGCAGGCTCCCAGCTGCTGTCATCGTAGGCAGAAGTATACCAGGCCGATGGGGACCAGTCGCCCAAGCCAACTTGCGCATCGTATTTTACATTATGTGGGATAATAGAGGTGCTATTTTGGCCACTGTCTTCGGCATAAGCTGGGTGTCGTTTCATTTTCCAAGTGGAATCAGAAACAATATTCTCATCACCTATGCTGCTAGAAAAAAGCATTCCTCCTTTTCCGCTATCGATATAAGGCCCTTTATGGGTTTCGCGCCCCCAGTACCAAGCAAGAATTGCTATGGTATTTTCACCTTGTTTGAGATATGGTGTAATATCCACCTCTTCATACCATGTATTAGTGGGTGTAAAATTAATATCACGATCCCAAACCCCAGCCCGACTTGGCCCATGCGACATACCACCTTCAAAGACAACCAATTCGCCATTCACCCAAAGCCAAAATTTACTATCGACAGCAATTTGAGCTGTAACCTGTGAGGGAACGCTTTCCAGTTGTACAGTTTTCCGAAAGCAAATCCAACTGTTTGCCGGGCCATTGTCTGTTTGCCAAATCCATTGTGCATTCTGCCAATTTGCAGAAACACTAAAAGACATGCTCAATGCAACCATCACAAAAATACAAATTTTAGTTTTCATCTTTTTTTATTTTTTTTTTTGGTTAGATGGAACTCGCCAATAAACATTCCCCTGTGTGAGTAAGGTTTACTCATGGCTCGTTTCATATACTCTAATTAATTACAAGTTTTTAAGCTACTTTTTTAGTGGAGCTAGTTAAATTTCTCTCTCTTGGATCAAGACATATATAATCTTGACGGTACGGTGTTTTGTTTTTCACAACACTATATATTGTCCGCAGCAATTTATTACAGATGATATTCATTATTCAACACTAAGATTTTTTGAAAACACATTGGCAGATGATTTGCCTATCATAATTTCGAATTCGCCTGCTTCCACAGTGTAGTCCATATTATAATCCCAGAATGCTAATTTAGAATCATCAATGGTAAATTGAACTGTTTTTGTTTCGCCAGCCTCAAGGGATATACGCTCAAAGCCCTTTAGCTCTTTAACTGGACGTGTGACTGAGGACACCTTATCACGAATGTAGAGTTGCACGATCTCATCCCCTTTTATTTTACCAGAATTAGTCACATCAACAGAGACAGTGACTTCCTCACCAGCTAGCATCTTATCAGATGACAGCTTCATATTACTATATGAAAAGGTGGTATAACTTAAGCCATAACCAAAAGGGTAAAGGGGTAAATTATCTTGGGACACATAATTATGAAATTGTGCTGATGGCTTGTGATTATAGAACATAGGAAGTTGCCCCACCGACTTCGGGAAGGTAATGGTGAGTTTCCCAGAAGGGTTCACATCACCAAAAAGAATATCAGCTACCGCAGTTCCTGTTTCTTGCCCCATATACCATCCTTCAATAATGGCGGGAGCCTTTTCGACAATGTCATTAATCGTTAGAGGACGGCCATTCATAAGATAGACCACCACGGGCTTTCCAGTAGCCAACATAGCATCGACTAGTTCCTGCTGTTCGCCCAATAAATCAAGCGTCATATTATCACCTATATGTCCCTTGCTCCAAGCTTCACGACACAGGTGTTCGGTTTCTCCAACAGCTACGATGATGACTTCGGCCTCTTTGGCTACATCCACAGCTTCTGCTATCATTTTTAAGTTATCCTCGCGTGGCGTGAACATGATATCATTGGCTTTCCAATTGAGTTGGCTATTCTCAATATTATCTACAATTCGACAGCCTTGTGCAAATAGCACTTCGGCCTCTTCTCCCACTTTTTCTTTGATGCCTTCAAGTATGGTAATTTTCTGATAAGGTTCGCCCGAATATCCCCCCGTATAAACGTGATTAGCACAGGGGCCAACCACAGCAATTTTCTTGTATTTACCCGTATTTAAAGGCAATAAACTTTCATCGTTTTTGAGTAAAACAATAGATTCGTGTGCTGCTCTAAGCGCTAATTCTCTTGATTCTGGTCGTTTACTAATTTCAATAGCCTCATTCACATTTACGTAAGGATCATCAAACAGCCCCAATTGAAATTTCAATAAGAGTGACTCATATACGGCCTTATCTACATCTGCAATCGCGATTTTTCCTTCTTCCAGAAGTTCGGGTAAAACAGTATAGTAATTAGGACGTGGCAACTCGTACTGAATGCCTGCGTTAAAAGCCTTCATAGCAGCGTCTTTCTTGTCCTTAGCCACAAAATGCTTAGTGCTCAATTGCGTGATGGCGTTCCAATCTGATACAAGTACCCCTTCAAACCCCCATTCTTCACGCAATACATCATTTAACAACCAATGGTTCATATGTGAAGGCACACCATCAATCTCATTATAAGATGGCATTATCGAAACAGGTTTAGCCTCTTTTACCACCATCTCAAAAGGAGGAAAATGAAACGTGCGTAAGCTGCGTTCTGAATAATTAGCTGGTGCTTGATTCAATCCGCCTTGTGGCTGACCGTGACCACAAAGGTGCTTCAGCGTAGCCGCCACGTGATTATCGGCTACTGATCCATCGGTTGTGCCTTGAAAACCTTTGACTGCAGCAATACCTAAGATACCACATAGGTAGGGATCTTCGCCATAGGTTTCCTCCACACGCCCCCAGCGAGGATCCCGACAGACATCAATCACTGGCGAAAGCGCGTGCTGTGCCCCTCGCGAACGCATTTCGAGTGCCGTGAGGCTATATATTTCTTCAAACAACGCTGTATTCCACGAACAAGATAGTCCAATGGCCATTGGAAAAACGGTCGCTTCTATCCTCATTAAGCCGTGTTGTCCCTCATCCACAAAAATGGTTGGGATACCCCACTGGGTTTGCTCCAATAAGTATTTCTGAATACTATTGCGGCGTTTTACCGTTTCTTTAATATCTAGAAAAAGAGGCTGAACACTATAAACACCTTGTCCAAAGACCTCTTTCATCTTTGCCTCATCATTCAAGAAGTCATCGTCAAACGATATGGGATTACCATCAATGACCGCCATCAACTGATGTACTTTATCATCCACACTCATGCGCCCCAATAAGTCTGTGGCTCTTTCTTCGGGACTTAACTTGAAGTCTTTGTAAGGTAAAGCTTTTGATTTAGCAAACGAGGAAAACAAAGCTCCACCAAGTAATACCAACACCAATAGATATTTGGCAACATTAGAAAACGGGCAGTACGCTTTAGTCTGATTAATTCTCATAGGGTTATTCTTTTTTATGCCTACTCAGCAGGTTGCTGGAAAATGCTCACAGAAACAATAACTAGTCTCTCAACGATTGATTTTATTGCAAATCTCATCAAGATAATTCTTCTTATTTTGTAGAATAAAACAAAAGCTGATTTTGCTTTTTCATAGGTATAACCAATAGGTCCTTATCTATCAAATAAAGAATATCTCCCGAACCTTGTTCTACGTCTAATACTTCGGTGGTTTTTCCATCTTTATATATCTTAAAAACTTTACCACCTTTCCAATCTGACACAAAAAAGCTATTATCATCAATTACCTGTATTCCATCTAAATTCCCAACATTTTGGGTTGTAATGGTTGTAATTTCCTTTGTTTCAATATTAATTTTCTGA
>JAGXIO010000042.1 GCA_024635555.1 Saccharicrinis sp. | reverse complement strand
TGTCCAATGTTCGGGTCTTTTCCATCCCACGGCCATCGTTCCCAATCTTCGCCTTCGTTATGCAACGAAACATAGTTTACCGGGAATTTCTCAGTTTCGCGAAGGTATTTTACCCAGCTAACCAGGTAGTTTGCCAAATCTTCCTTGTGAGCCGGGTCAATATCGCGACCGCGAATTTTTTTCTGCAAAGTCATGTATGCGGGTGGCCCGTATAATGTGGTGATGATACTTAAATCGGCTCCTCGTTCACGTGTTTTGGCCAGTCCCCGGCGCACAAATTCCCTCATGTTGGAAGTGGTAGTTTCGTGGTCGAAAGCACCACCGGCTACTGTTTGGTGAAACGGGTCATAAAACATTTTCATAAGACCCACTTTTAAACCATCATCACCAAAAATCAAATCGATGATTTCTGACTTTTCATTTTCATCCAAAAGGCTAAATCCACCGTATTCCTGTTGAAAATCTTTATAATCCGGTGTTTGTGCTGTTTCAACATAGTTAAACCCAAAACCGTCCCAGTCACGAACTTTCTGGTCAAATTTAACATGAATTCTGGCTCCTTTAATTATTGGATATTGTGCGAAAGCAAAAATGTTAAAAATGATACCTGCAGCTAAACATGTTATTTTTTTCATATCGGTTTATTATTGTTTTAATTATTTTCTGATTTTAACCACCCATATTGTCCTTTATTCCCGTTTAATCAATAAGCGTATAAATTTTATTGTTCAATATATATGATTACTGAATTGGGCTAAAGAGTGTTTATACCCATAGCTGATATATAGCTTATTACTTACCTGCATACCTTGAGGGAGTAACTCCAAACTGTAATTTGAAGCATTTTCTAAAATAATCAATGTCAGAGAATCCAACCATATAGGCGATTTCCGAAATAGTATTGCTGTTTTGTATTAAGATTTGAGCGGCGCGTTTGATCCTCAACATCCTAATAAATTCAATTGGCGAAAAGTCCGTCAGTGCCTTCAATTTTCTGAACACCTGTGACCGGCTCATGCCAATCTCCTGACACAATATGTCAACATTATAGGTTGGATCATCCATATGAGATTCCACAGAATGGATAGCACTTTTTATAAATTTTTCCTCCATCGAAGGGATGTTAATTTCTCCCGGAGCCAGAGCCAATCCTTTTCCGAAAATTTGTCGAAGCGTGTTTCGGTTTTCAATCAAGTTGTTAATTCGTACTAAAAGAAGACCAATTTCGAACGGCTTTGTTATATAATCATCGGCTCCTAACTTATATCCATCCATCCTGCCTTCACTGTTTGCCTTAGCTGTAAGCAATATTACTGGTATATGTGATGTTCTTTCATCTTCTTTAATGATTTTACATAATTCAAAGCCATCCATTCGTGGCATCATAACATCTGAAACAATAATGTCAGGAAGTTTTTCAAACGCCAATTCAAGTCCTTGTTCACCATCCGCAGCAGTCAGTACAGAGCAATTGAGACTCAATCTATCTGAAATGTACCGGCGTAAATCTTCATTATCCTCAACAAGTAAAACTAAAGATTCATGATTAAAATCGGTTGTCTCAATGTACAGATTATCAAAAGTAGTTAAACGCTCCTGTCCGGTATTTTCCGTGGACATAATTTCTGCTGAATTTGAAAGGTTGTCACTTAAATAATCATCAGCCGAAGCAGGGATTCTTATTGTAAATATAGAACCTTTGCCAGGGCTACTCTCTAAACCAATGCTGCCATTATGAATAATGGCTAACTGATTTGAAAGGGAAAGCCCAATCCCGGTGCTTGGATTATTGAAAGCATTTTTACCATAAGTATAATAGCGATCAAATATTCTCTTTTGACTTTCCAAAGAAATACCTTTACCATTATCCTGAACAACTATTTCAAATTCCTGCTTATTATTTTGTTTAACGTGTATAAAAAGAAATACATCAATACTACCTCCACTGGGCGCATATTTAAAAGCATTTGACAATAAATTATACATGATTTTTTCTATTTTGTCGCTGTCAAAATAGACCAAGGCATGTTCCTCGCTGCAGTGAAAATGATAAGAAACACCTGAATCTTCTGCCTTATAATAAAAAGCGTCAAAAATTGAACGGGCAAAACCAACAATATCACCCTGCGAAACATTTAATTGGACATGACCAGCCTCAATTTTTGATAAATCCAAAAATTGATTTATTAGTTTTAAAAGTCGCAAGGCATTCTTGTAAATTAAATCAATTTGTTTTTTTAATGGACCAGATAATTCCTGCAATTCTGAAATTTCTTTGAGAGGCGAAATAATAAGAGTTAATGGGGTTCTGAACTCATGAGAGATATTTGTAAAGAAAATATTTTTGAAATAATCCATTTCACGAATTTTGTCAGATTCCATTTTCTCTAATTTAAGCCGCGATTTTGTTCTTTGTTTAGTAATAAACATATAGGCAATTCCAGCAATAGATAATGTAAACAATATGAAATATATAAAAAAAGCCTGCCAACTCAGCCAAGGTGGAGGCAAAACCTTCACAACAATACTCGCACCTTCCATATTCCAAACTGCATCGCTATTGGATGCGCGCACCCTAAAAACATATTTCCCGGGATTCAAGTTAGTATAGGTTACTGACCGCTGAGAACCCACCTCAACCCATTCCTCATCAAATCCTTCCAAGATATATGCATATTGATTATTTTCACTTTTTGTGTATGATAAGGCAACATATTCAATCGTTATTACTTTCTGTTTATGGTTTAATACAACTCTCTCGGCTTGTTCTATATTTTTTTTAAGTGTTTTGCCCGACGGATCTGCTTTGAAATTGGCGTTCATAATTCTTAAGCCGGTGAGTATAACCGGAGGCTTGTATGGATTTGCTTTAATGCTGTCAGGATAAAACGAGCTTATTCCATACACGCCACCTAAAAATATCTCCCCATTATCAAGCTGATAGGAAGATCCTAACCTGAAGTTCATGTCCAATAGTCCATCCTGAATGTCATAATTAATAAAAGTAATTTTGAAATCATTGAGATTCTCAAAACTCACTTTTTTATCGTTTATTTTTTTAATTAATTTTGACACTCCCTCGTTGGTTGCCACCCAAATATTGCCGTTGCTATCTTCAAGTATAGTTGACACAGAATTACCAGCCAAGCCATCATTAATGGAGAAATTCCTAAATTTGCCCGAATAATCAACGGCACAGGACAGTCCTGACGAGGTTCCTACCCATAACATACCACGACTATCTTGAAAGATCTGCCGAACCGCTCCATTGGATAAAGATGCAGCATCGTTGTGGCTATGTTGGAAAACGGTAAATGAATTGGTGGAAAAATTAAATCGATTTAAGCCATGAATGGTTCCAACCCATAGAACCCCATTTTGATCTTCGTAAATTGTGGTTACGTGCTTATGACTCAAAGAGCCAACAATAAAAGGCGTTGATTGATAAGTCGTAAAACTGTCTGTTAATCGCTGGTAAGCAATCAATCCGTTTTGCGTACCTATCCAAATAGTTCCCCGGCTATCCTCAAACAGCGCCGTAAAAAATCCGGACATAATTAATTCTGCTGAAGAGGGATCAGATTTGTAACGCCATAACCCTCTGTTGGTTGCAATCCATGTGTTTCCAAAACTGTCGTATAAAATGGCAGGTATGTACATGTTCGAAAGGAATGCTTTATTTTTTTCATTGATTACAAAGCGTTTACCTTTTGCTTCGAGAACTTTGGCAGGCAGAACATAAAATCCGGAATCAGTTCCAATTAAGTATTGTCCGCTGGCATTAAGTTCTATACAATTAAAATGAATGGGGCTTAAAGGGAAAATGCCTTTCGATACACGAGGGGTAAAACGTTTAGACAGTGGATCCCATTTATCGGCATAGCCCTCCCAACCGCCAAGCCATATTACTCCTGAACTGTCCTGCGTAATTGCCCACACTGCGGCAATGCTTATACTGTTCGGATTTTGGAGATTGGAATAATAATAATCAATAGTATCACTTTCAGGATCCAAAATGTTCAATCCTTTTTCGGTACCAATCCACACTACGCCGTGCTTATCTTCAAATACGCAATAAACATTATTACTGGACAACTTTCTATTATAATTCCCATCGGTATGAAAATGTGTGGAAATACCTGTACCGAAGTTCATACGGATAACGCCCTCACCACGTGTTCCAATCCAAATATTTTGTTTTGAATCTTCATAGAGATCCCAAACAAAGTATCTCGGCGGCTCAACGCTGACATCCATATATTTCGAAATATCGTAATGTTGCTGTGTTCCGTTTTCGGGATCAAACAAAAATAAGCCACCATAATAAGTCCCTACCCAAAAGTTTCCGCTTTTGTCTTCTAAACAAGACATAACAGCTCTATTTAGTTGCTTTGATATGGGATTATCTTCCATGTAATATCGTTCGAATTTACCGGTTTCCTGATCCAGCTTATTCAGACCATCTTCCGTGCACACCCAAATAACATCGTTTTTATCCTGATAGATGTTAAGTACATCGTTATGACTCAAAGAACTTTTGTCGTTCTCATTATAAATATATCGTTGAAAACAATCATAATCTGCCACATATTTGTTTAATCCGCCACCAACAGTACCAATCCAAAGTATCCCACTTTTATCCACCAGCAAAGACCGGATATGGCTGGATCCAATACTACTGGTATCTCCTGCATTATATCTGTACTCTCTTGTTTCATAACCATCGTAGCGCCATAAACCATCACGGGTGGCGAACCATATAAAACCCTGTTGATCTTGTGCAATTGCAAAAATTGTCGTCTCGGACATTTTTTTTGGCATAGCACGTTCAAAGGCATATTCCTGAGAATAGGCTGATGTCCGGAACAGACAAGTAACCATCATAATTAAAATAAGAAATCTCTTAATTGGCATTATGATTCTCATTAAAAAGTAACCTTATCTAACTAAAATTAAACTTCATAAATACACATTTATTATTTAATAAAATAACAAATCAAATACTATGAATGAATTTAACTCCTCATATTTTAATCATTCCAAAACAGAGGAGCGACCCAAACACCACCTGCCATTGAATTGGTATGGTATATAAACCAATTACCCTCCAAATCCTGTAATGGTTTCCCCCCACCATCTACAAAAATGCGTTTATTAACATTTTTGGCTTTGTAATAGTCCTCAAAATGAAACGGATTATCGCTGAGGTAAATTCTTAAACAGTGATAACGGGATTGATTACTATTATCGATAGGATCAGCCCACAAATGCCAGCGGTCTTTTCTCTTAAAAACAACCGGATTAGTAAAAAAACTGTGTTCAGGCCATGGTGAGGCAGGTTTATGATTGCTCATCAATTCTGACAGATTTAAATCAGATTCACTCCAGTCAATCAATGCGTGCTTTCGGTGGCTCCAATTTATTAAATCCGTGCTGGTGCGATAGCCAATTGTGTGCTTGGAATAGACCGTTTCATTGGTTGCCGAAGCATAGAACATAACCCATTGGTCGTTAATACGATGAACGTAAGAAGTGAGTCCGAAAGGTTTTTCAGTAAATATTTTACCGGGCAATCGGGAATCGGCTGTGCCAATACGCTCCCAGTTTTTACCATCCATAGAACGTGCAACAAACATGCTGTTGGGACCAAAATCTCCACTATTTCCTAAGTACCAGGGATTAACAGTTCCTTCCGGTCCGGTGTACCAACCACTCCATAACTGCCCACTCCCAACATAAAACATGTAAAAGTGATTATCATCCACTATCACGTAAGGATCCAATAAAAAAGACTCACCAAATTTCTGTTCTGCCTCCATTGCTATACCTACATATGTCCATCCATGTGTTATAAAATCGGATACAGCATGTATTATTTTGCTTGGTTTCCGTACGTTTCAAACATCTGAAGCTTCCATTACCTGATCAACAATCCTTTAGGATTAATGGTATGCCTTCCTTCATTATGTCCGGTCTCTATATAGTAGTTCCTCTTAAAACCTACAGGTCCATACGCCCAGCTTGCTATATCATGAGCATGAACCGGATTGCCTGAAACTAAAAAATTTTTACCCTCCCAGATCCATTGAGCTAACTTTCCGACCTCAAAATCAAATAATACAATATCATTAGTCTGGGCAAAAATGGCATCGGCTGTCAATAATAGAAACAGGTATACAACAAAAACTATTTGGTTCATAATAAAACAATTAGTCCACCTTATCCAGTAAAATTGAAAATGATATGAAGCATATCAATATCAAATAATAAAATTAATCAATACTACAAGTACAGTTAGTTCAATCTCCTTTTAATAGTATGAAAAAAGGAAAGGCCGGCCTTTTTAACCAGCCTTTCTATTTTTTTAAATAGTTGCTTCACTACTTATATTGACTAATTTTTAATAATCTTGCCGGACGCACTTTTACCAGAGGCAAAATTTACTTTAATCAAATAAACGCCGGCATTCAGAAACGAAGCATCGATATTTGAAACTCCCAATGCTTTAACGTATTGAATTCTTTGACCTGAAAGATTAAAAAACTCAACAGACTTAACTGATTCAGCCGATATTATATTTAACACATCACTCACAGGATTTGGCCAAACAGACATATCTGCCTGAACATTAATCATTCCTGCTGATGATGGGAAAGATCCTGCAAAAAATACCAGCCCTGTAGGATATGTGGCTCTCCAGGCCATATTGTCACGATTATTCCATGCAAAATAAAAGTTATCACTGCCTTTTAATTTATAACCTATATCAAAGAAAAACGATTCTCTTTCCAGGAATTCAGCTAACATAGCAGGATCTGTAGTAGCAACATTCCAAGCAACCCTTGCTTCTAAAATATACCCTTCAAATTCATCAAAAGCTTCAGCATCTCTCCAAATCCATTCAACACCACGGTGAGTGAAAACAGTAAGCTCATTATCGCCACCAAAAACCAATTTGGAAAAAAGGTAACCATTCTCGTTTGGCTCACCATCACCA